>NZ_SZWM01000378.1:0-565 GCF_005280805.1 Citrobacter sp. TBCS-14 | reverse complement strand
TGGGCGAACGCGCAATTACCATCAACCGCCAGGAGAAGGTGATCCACTCCAGCGCAGGTCGTACGGTCTATTACGATAAGCTGATCATGGCGACGGGCTCTTACCCGTGGATCCCACCGATTAAAGGTTCGGAAACCCAGGACTGCTTCGTTTACCGTACCATTGAAGACCTCAACGCCATTGAATCTTGCGCGCGCCGTAGCAAACGCGGCGCCGTTGTCGGTGGCGGCCTGCTGGGTCTGGAAGCCGCTGGTGCCCTGAAAAACCTCGGCGTTGAAACTCACGTCATTGAATTCGCCCCGATGCTGATGGCTGAACAGCTGGATCATNGATCAGATGGGTGGCGAGCAGTTACGTCGCAAAATTGAAAGCATGGGCGTGCGTGTGCACACCAGCAAAAACACTAAAGAGATCGTCCAGGAAGGCACCGAAGCGCGCAAAACCATGCGTTTTGCCGACGGTAGCGAACTGGAAGTTGATTTCATCGTCTTCTCTACCGGTATTCGTCCACGCGACAAACTGGCAACTCAGTGCGGCCTGGACGTCGCGCCGCGCGGCGGGATCG
>NZ_SZWM01000379.1:302-601 GCF_005280805.1 Citrobacter sp. TBCS-14 | reverse complement strand
AGTGAACGATGTAGGTCGGATAAGCGCAGCGCATCAGGCATTCCTGGATATGCTGACTGGATAGGTCAGTTTTAACCTAATCCCCAGAAGAGCACCGCCAGCAGTTGTGGGGTGATAATCCTCAGGAACATGACCAGCGGATAAACGGTGGCGTAGGAGAGCGCTGCCGCCCCGCTGGTGGCATGCAGGTTGTTAGCAAACGCCAGCGCAGGAGGATCGGTCATTGAGCCAGCCAACATGCCACACAGCGTCAGGTAGTTCATTTTGGTGAGAAGGCGCGCCAGCAGACCGACGGTAAT
>NZ_SZWM01000379.1:0-251 GCF_005280805.1 Citrobacter sp. TBCS-14 | reverse complement strand
CGGGATTGCGGTGATAAAAATACCGTAGCCCACCCAGCTCAGACCGTCGCCCTGCGTCAGGGTATGAACAAAATCACCGCCTGACTTCAGACCAACCACCGCGAGGAACAGTACGATACCCAACTCTCGCAACGCCAGGTTCGCGCTGGGAGGCATAAACCAATACAGCTTACCGATACTGCCAATACGCCCCAAAATCAGCGCCATAATCAGTGGTCCACCGGCCAGCCCCAGTTTTAATGCCACCGGGA
>NZ_SZWM01000368.1:390-617 GCF_005280805.1 Citrobacter sp. TBCS-14 | reverse complement strand
AGACCTGAACCTTTCCAGTAACCCATTGGTAAAATGCGGCGATTTTTCTCGATAACGCCAGGTTCTCTGGTGAGGTTACCTTCATCGTCGAACCCGCCGTCCACCGGCAGTTCGCGACCGGCCAGGCGATTCACTTCCAGCATGCCGTAGGAGAACATCGACATCGACATATCAACCATGGTGATTGGCGATGAGGGGATCGCGACGATCAACGGGTTAGTACCAAT
>NZ_SZWM01000368.1:0-256 GCF_005280805.1 Citrobacter sp. TBCS-14 | reverse complement strand
CTGCCAGCCATAGCTGCCGCCGCGCATCCAGTGGTTGGCGTTACGCAGCGCGACCAGGCCAATACCGTGATCGGAGGCCAGTTCGATGGCACGGTCCATCATCTTTTTCGCCGTCAAATTGCCGATCGAACGTTGGGCATCCCACTGCTCAATTGCACCCAGGCTGGTAATGCGCTGCGGTTTGGCCTCAGGAATGATGTCGCCGTTATCCAGTTGCTGAATGAAACGGGGAAAACGATTCACGCCGTGCGAATAC
>NZ_SZWM01000369.1:270-510 GCF_005280805.1 Citrobacter sp. TBCS-14 | reverse complement strand
AGCCAGTTCATAACGAACCAGCCACCAGCACAGCTCCGGTAGCGTTGCGGGTTATCTGACGCAGCGGATCGTCATAGGAGAGCGGATCGCGACGTCCGGTCGGGAGTTCATGAATATCATGCCCGGCAGAAAACACTTTGGCCCCGCTCGGGGCGCGCAGAATGATGCAGCGAATGTCCGCACGATTGAGATCGCTCAGCGCCTGCATCAGATCGTCAATAAACACTTTACTCAGGGCAT
>NZ_SZWM01000369.1:0-233 GCF_005280805.1 Citrobacter sp. TBCS-14 | reverse complement strand
TTTCTGGATGATGACCACGTTGACGTATTGATAAGACATAATGTTCTCTTTATTGAAAGTAATGATGCTGGATAAATTCGCTGATGTGCCGCAGACCGGTGCGCGGCGACAGATCGTTATTTTTGACGGCCTGTAGCGTCTGCTGGAAATAGCGGTCGAAATCAGTCCGCGCAAACAGCAGATGTAGGGCTTCTTCTTCAGCCTGCTGGTGTAACCAGTCCACCGCCTGCTGC
>NZ_SZWM01000370.1:294-571 GCF_005280805.1 Citrobacter sp. TBCS-14 | reverse complement strand
CAGTTTGTAGTAATTTACGCCGCGAGTGTAGACCCGGCAGTTCAAGAAATCAACAGCCTGATATTGTTCCACTGGCGCCTTGCTCAAGAGCTTCAAGAATAGAGCAGTACACGCTGCTATGTGCCTTGCCGCAGCATGCATCATTCAATCGCTGCAGAGACCGCTGCATCGTCTGAAGTTCGGCAATACGTGCTTCGACTTCTTGCAGTCTTTCCTGGACGATCCCTTTTGATTCCTGACAGGTATGGTGTTCGGGATCAACACGGATCGAAAGCAA
>NZ_SZWM01000370.1:0-232 GCF_005280805.1 Citrobacter sp. TBCS-14 | reverse complement strand
CGGATCGACTCCAGAGTGAAACCAAGCTGGCGGGCATAACGAATAAACTTCAGGCGCTGAAGATCGCTTTCTGTATAGAGGCGAAATCCGCCTTCAGTACGCACTTCATGCTCCATCATCTGCTGCTTTTCATAGTAGCGGATAGTATCTGGCGTCACGTCAGCCAGTTTCGCTATTTCACCAATTCGGTACATGCTCTCTCCGCTATTCATCGTTGATCTTTTTTAGCAGC
>NZ_SZWM01000371.1:280-557 GCF_005280805.1 Citrobacter sp. TBCS-14 | reverse complement strand
GGAAAATACGTTGTCTTATTCATCGTTTTCTCAACGCACGCTAACCGTTTTAGCGGTGGTGACTGCGCCATAATCGTTCACCGTCTGGAACGTAACGTTTCCCTGAACGCCAGTCGGCAACAGGACCTGCGTGTCATTTTTTGGCGCAACCATAACGTTATCAATCTTCGTATTTCCGACATTGAGATTGACCAGCGTGACGTAATACGCTGACGGGTTGGTGATTTTCAGGTGGTTGCCGGTACGGGAAAACTGCAGCATGCCTGGCGCATCTTCC
>NZ_SZWM01000371.1:0-223 GCF_005280805.1 Citrobacter sp. TBCS-14 | reverse complement strand
TGCAGAACGTTTTTCCCCTCAAGGCTATTTTTATTGACCGACGGAATAGCCTTCACATTCATCCAGAACAGCGATTCACGGTCTTTGGGCAGCGGCTCGCCCGCGTAGATGATACGCAGCGTGTTTTCACTTTTAGGTTCACTGACAAACAGCGGCGGTGTGACCACAAACGATTTATCTTTGACGCCTGCTCTGTTCTCTATCCATGAATTAATCAGGAAAC
>NZ_SZWM01000372.1:0-485 GCF_005280805.1 Citrobacter sp. TBCS-14 | reverse complement strand
CGTTTGATCCGTCGAAAAAACGCAAGCCAACAATGCTGGTCACCGACCTGACCTTGCGCTTTGATCCTGAGTTCGAGAAGATCTCTCGTCGTTTCCTTAACGATCCGCAGGCGTTCAACGAAGCCTTTGCCCGTGCGTGGTTTAAACTGACGCACCGTGATATGGGGCCGANCATGGTTTAAGCTGACGCACAGGGATATGGGGCCAAAATCACGTTACATTGGACCAGAAGTCCCGCAGGAAGATCTGATTTGGCAGGATCCGCTGCCGCACGCGTTCTTCAACCCAAGCGAAGAAGACATTCTTAACCTGAAGGCGACCATTGCAGCTTCCGGACTTTCTGTCAGTGAGCTGGTATCGGTGGCGTGGGCTTCCGCATCGACTTTCCGTGGTGGTGACAAACGTGGTGGCGCTAACGGTGCGCGTCTGGCGCTGGATCCACAGCGCGGCTGGGATGTGAATGCCACCGCAGCACGCGTTCTGCC
>NZ_SZWM01000373.1:0-464 GCF_005280805.1 Citrobacter sp. TBCS-14 | reverse complement strand
AAACTGGCCTCGCTGCCGCAGGTGCTGGCCGACCATGCGCAAAGCGGAAAACTGCAGGATCAGTTCGCGCAACTGCCCAGCCTGCCCCAGTTGCAGCGCGAGCTGATCACCCAAATGGGCAGCTGTGAGTTCAACTGGGATCTGTTGCCAGAAAGCACTCGTAAGCTGACATTACCCCTGNCACTCGTAAGCTGACATTACCCCTGCAGGTCAGCCTGTTGATGCTGCAAGATGCGAACAGTGAAGCCATGCTTC
This sequence comes from Citrobacter sp. TBCS-14, assembly GCF_005280805.1. NCBI lineage: Bacteria > Pseudomonadati > Pseudomonadota > Gammaproteobacteria > Enterobacterales > Enterobacteriaceae > Citrobacter > Citrobacter sp. TBCS-14. The sequence goes on along the minus strand of NZ_SZWM01000373.1, from coordinate 209 downwards.
AGCAACAGTTGCAGACTCAATGGCTAAACACGTATGAGCGCTACTTTGCTCAGGAGGCATGGATATTCAGTAACTACCTGATTTATCGCCTGTATCACGATACATTCCCGCAGCACGAGAGCGAAAGCGTGCTGCAGCGCTTTTTCGGGCTGGTGGCTGACGTCTTTATTCTTCGCACCCTGTTTTGCCTGTGGACGATGGATGATTCT
>NZ_SZWM01000374.1:422-632 GCF_005280805.1 Citrobacter sp. TBCS-14 | reverse complement strand
ATTGCTACCGCCACTTCACCCGAACGCATTCGCTTGTCCAGCTCGTCATAACTGGTGAGCGGCGGCTGCTCAATAAAATAGCGCGACCCCGCCAGATTCAGCGACCACGCCTGGCTGCTGACGGTCTGATCACGATCGAGCACCGAAAAACGCAGGTTTTCCACGTCCATGCTGATGCCGTAGCCCATGATCAGCATCAGGATCACCGTC
>NZ_SZWM01000374.1:0-219 GCF_005280805.1 Citrobacter sp. TBCS-14 | reverse complement strand
ACCAGCTCCTGCGGCGTGCCGCTGGCGAGTACTTTTCCGGCGTGCATCAGCGACATACGGTCGCAGCGCTCCGCTTCGTTCATAAAGTGGGTAGAGATAAAAATGGTGACTTTATCCTGACGCGACAGATCAACCATCAGTTGCCAGAACATGTCCCTCGCCACCGGATCGACCCCGGAGGTCGGCTCATCAAGAATGAGCATTTCAGGGCGATGGATC
>NZ_SZWM01000375.1:321-504 GCF_005280805.1 Citrobacter sp. TBCS-14 | reverse complement strand
GGCGATATTGCTTATACCCGTGACGGCAATATGCAGGTTAACGCTGACGGCGTGTTAACTAACTCTGAAGGCCTGCCTCTGCAACCGGAAATTGATGTTCCGGCAGGTGCGACCAACGTGGCGTTTGGCGAAGACGGCACCGTGACGGCGATTCTGCCCGGCGACAGCGATCCTACCGAATTG
>NZ_SZWM01000375.1:0-206 GCF_005280805.1 Citrobacter sp. TBCS-14 | reverse complement strand
GACTTTGCAGGACAGCGCGCTGGAAGGTTCGAACGTAGATATCGTTAACGAAATGGTGGCGATGATCAATGTACAGCGCGCCTATGAGATGAACGCCAAAATGGTCTCTGCGGCAGACGATATGCTGCAGTTTATTAGTCAGACACTGTAACTCAAGAATGTGAAATGCCGGAAGCATGCTTATCCGGCCTACGAGTTACACCCCT
>NZ_SZWM01001196.1:315-492 GCF_005280805.1 Citrobacter sp. TBCS-14 | reverse complement strand
ACGGATAAAGCGATTGAGCTATTAAGTAAGAATGAAAAAGGCTTTTTCCTGCAGGTAGAAGGCGCGTCCATCGATAAGCAGGATCACGCCGCAAACCCGTGCGGTCAGATTGGTGAAACGGTCGATCTGGATGAAGCTGTACAGCGCGCGCTGGCCTTCGCGAAGAAAGACGGCAAC
>NZ_SZWM01001196.1:0-143 GCF_005280805.1 Citrobacter sp. TBCS-14 | reverse complement strand
TGGTTATCAGCTATGGCAACTCGGAAGAGGAATCTCAGGAGCATACCGGCAGCCAGCTGCGCATTGCTGCCTATGGCCCGCATGCGGCGAATGTGGTAGGCCTGACCGATCAGACTGACCTGTTTTACACCATGAAAGCGGCG
>NZ_SZWM01000272.1:0-555 GCF_005280805.1 Citrobacter sp. TBCS-14 | reverse complement strand
ACGCAGGGGAAAACGTGTCACCAGGTTGCGAACCCGCAGAATCGGCTCTCCCTCAACTACCGTGTCCTGCTCGGTTTGAGGTTCAACATGATGAGGATCGTGCAGAGAAATAAGCGGGAAGCGTCGCGGAAGGTCATGCCCGCGCATCTCCCCAAGTTGCGGCACTGCTGCCAACAGCGCTTGAGTGTAAGGATGCTGCGGAGCATGAAAAATTTGCTCAACGCTGCCCGTTTCGACCGCTTCACCCTGGTACATCACCAGCACCCGGTCAGCGATNACCACGCCCATATCGTGGGTGATAAAAATAACGCCCATCGACATCTCTTGCTGCAGCACTTTTATCAGTTGCAGGATCTGTGCCTGAATCGTGACGTCCAGCGCGGTGGTCGGCTCATCGGCAATCAACACCGCAGGGCGACACGACAGCGCCATGGCGATCATCACCCGCTGGCGCATACCGCCGGAAAGCTGGTGTGGATAACGCGATAAAATCGCCTTCGCCTCGGGGATACGCACCTGATCGAGCATTCGCTTCGCTTCTACCATCGCCTCTTC
>NZ_SZWM01000271.1:0-602 GCF_005280805.1 Citrobacter sp. TBCS-14 | reverse complement strand
CCGGTAAAAGCGCCATCTTCATAGCCAAACAACTCCGCTTCCAGTAAGGATTCGGTGATTGCCCCGCAGTTGACGGCGACAAACGGTGGTGAGGGTTTACCGCGTCGATTCTCCTGACGGGTGAAATATTCACGATGAATGGCCTGCGCCGCCAGCTCTTTACCCGTGCCCGTTTCGCCCTGAATCAACACCGGTGCGCGAGAACGGGCGTAGAGCATTATGGTGTGCCGTACCTGTTCCATCTGCGCAGAGTGACCGCGCATATCANGTGCGCATCGTATCGCCAGAAGCGTATTGACCGTTTCGCCGTAGCGTCAGGCGCGTCATATCCAGCGCATCGACAAAGGCCTGGCGCACGGTAGCCGCTGAATAGATAAAGATGCCGGTCATACCCGCTTCTTCCGCCAGGTCGGTAATCAGCCCCGCGCCGACTACCGCTTGTGTACCGCTGGCCTTCAGTTCGTTGATTTGCCCACGAGCATCTTCTTCAGTGATATAGCTGCGCTGTTCAAGCTGCAAATTGAAGGTCTTTTGAAAGGCGAGAAGCGCAGGAATGGTTTCCTGATAGGTAATGACGCCAATCGATGATGTGAGTTTTCCCG
>NZ_SZWM01000270.1:0-559 GCF_005280805.1 Citrobacter sp. TBCS-14 | reverse complement strand
ATATCGCCCTGAGCGTAGATAACGCGGCAGAGGCCTGTGAACGTATTCGTCAAAACGGCGGTAACGTAACGCGTGAAGCGGGTCCGGTAAAAGGCGGCACAACTGTGATCGCGTTTGTTGAAGATCCGGACGGCTATAAAATTGAGCTGATCGAAGAAAAAGACGCCGGCCGCGGTCTGGGCGACTAACCTCCCCTCGGGCGCAGATCGTCTGTGCCCGTAGTTTTATACTCATCATTTTGTCATAATACGCGCTGCAATTTTCCCGTATTAAGAGACCCAGATGTCCGATAACGCTCAACTTTCCGGTCTGTGTGACCGTTTTCGTGGTTTTTATCCTGTCGTCATTGATGTANCGCCAAAACCGATGCGCTGCTTGAAATTGCCGCCATCACTCTGAAAATGGATGAACAAGGCTGGCTGATGCCGGACATGACGTTACATTTCCACGTTGAACCGTTTGAAGGGGCGAATTTACAACCCGAAGCGCTGGCATTTAACGGTATCGACCCGAGCAACCCGCTGCGTGGCGCGGTCAGCGAGTACGACGCGCTGCATGC
>NZ_SZWM01000269.1:297-676 GCF_005280805.1 Citrobacter sp. TBCS-14 | reverse complement strand
CGCCAGGCGTGGTAGGCAAACTGCGTCCAGCGATGGCTGAACAGAGTGACTCCCGAACAAATTGAAGCCGCTATCACACCACGAACCAAAGCTATTATTCCCGTGCATTATGCCGGGGCCCCAGCCGATCTTGATGCCATTTACGCTATCGGTGAACGCTATGGAATCCCTGTCATTGAAGACGCAGCACACGCCGTCGGAACGTTATACAAGGGTCGTCATGTCGGTGCTCGTGGTACCGCAATCTTTTCCTTTCACGCTATCAAGAATGTGACCTGTGCTGAGGGTGGACTGATTGTTACTGACGACAGCCAGCTCGCTCAACGGCTTCGCAGCCTGAAATTTCACGGCCTGGGTGTAGATGCGTATGACCGTCAAA
>NZ_SZWM01000269.1:0-258 GCF_005280805.1 Citrobacter sp. TBCS-14 | reverse complement strand
GATATCAATGCTGCCATCGCCCTGGTACAGTTGAACAAGCTGGCTCGTCTGAACGCACGCCGTGCGCAAATTGCGCAGCAGTATCAACAGGCGCTGGCCGATACGCCGTTTCAACCGCTCACCCTGCCTCAGTGGTCACATGTGCACGCCTGGCATTTGTTCATCATTCGCGTGGATGAAGCCCGCTGCGGGCTGAGCAGAGATGCTCTGATGGAAGCACTAAAGGCCAGAAATATTGGCACAGGCCTGCATTTTCGC
>NZ_SZWM01000268.1:0-535 GCF_005280805.1 Citrobacter sp. TBCS-14 | reverse complement strand
GCGCGGCGCGGATGAAAAAGGTGCCGAACAGCGGGCCACTGGCACCACCGACGCTTGAGAGCAGTACCATCCCGGTATTTTTCAAAATAAAACCGATATCTTTATCCGCAATGGACGGGAGCTTTTCGACCACTTTACTGAAGCCGCGGTGCATATTCAGACCGTGNTCTTTATCCGCAATGGACGGCAGTTTTTCGACCACTTTACTGAAGCCACGGTGCATGTTCAGGCCGTGGTCGGCGTCGCCAATTTCCCGGTCCAGACCGGTCAGAAAATCACTTTCTGTGATAAATATTTCACCGCAGCGATAAAGCCAGTTAACGATTTGTGTTCTGGTGAGGGACATCATGAATCTCCTTATTTACCCCAGTTGAGTGCAGGGGTGTGAACCGGTGCATCCCATAAGCTCAGCGTTTCGTCATCCACTTGTAGCAGGGTGATTGAGAAACCGGTCATGTCCAGAGAGGTGCAGTAAGAGCCAATCAGGTTACGTTCGATGACAATACCGGCATCCTGGCAACGGCTTTCAAGGCGG
>NZ_SZWM01000267.1:0-596 GCF_005280805.1 Citrobacter sp. TBCS-14 | reverse complement strand
ATGATCCCGCGAAGATCCATCATCGCTGTACGATTGCAGATGTATATCTGGTAAAAGATAAAAGCAATAAAATTCAACAAATTATACTCCCTGTTTTCGGTAAGGGCGCGAAGTCAATGATGTATGCCTTTCTGGCTCTTGACCCAGACGGACGTACGGTTAAAAACCTGTATTACTATCAGCAGCGGGAAACTCCTTTTTTGGGAGCCAGAGTGGAAGATGAGAGTTGGCGCAAGCAATGGCCGGGTAAAAAAGTAGTTGATAATAACAGGATGCCAGCACTAAGAATAACTCAGGAGAAACCACAGANGAATATACAGTAGATGGTATTTCTGGTGCGACCCTGACATCGAATGGGGTTGAGAGAAGCATCAACTACTGGACAGGCGAACAGGGTTACGGCCGTTTTTTGCAACGAATTACTCGTGGCCCTGATATAATAGTTCCCTGATCGCTTTTGTTTTAAATAACGTTTATCTTCATACTCATTGCCGGCCTCATTTGCGTCAGTGAGTATGGGGCAACTCAATTCCATATCACCGATAAATTCTCCTGTATTGACGGCATCATTAATAAATCCCGAATGTCTCAATTTC
>NZ_SZWM01000266.1:349-578 GCF_005280805.1 Citrobacter sp. TBCS-14 | reverse complement strand
TTTCAGAATCGCTGCGCCTGCTGCACCGTCGCGTATTGAGCTGACCAGCAGGCCTGGTGTCGTAATCTGGCGGGCGAAACGCAGCTGGAGCAGGCCGTTATTCTGCTCGCCGCCTGCAAAGCCGTGGTCACCAATGACTCCGGTTTGATGCACGTGGCTGCCGCACTAAATCGTCCGCTGGTCGCTCTGTATGGCCCTAGTAGCCCGGATTTCACTCCACCACTCTCCC
>NZ_SZWM01000266.1:0-212 GCF_005280805.1 Citrobacter sp. TBCS-14 | reverse complement strand
GTACTGCATACGTTGCCCGCATTAACAGATGCGCAGCAGGCCATTGCGGATATTCAGTTTGATTGGGTAGTGGAAGAAGGGTTTGCTCAAATCCCCTCCTGGCATCCGACCGTTGACCGTGTGATCCCGGTGGCGATTCGCCGCTGGCGTAAAGCCTGGTTTTCCGCCCCCATTAAAGCTGAGCGCAAAGCTTTTCGCGAGGCGGTGCGTTT
>NZ_SZWM01000265.1:0-610 GCF_005280805.1 Citrobacter sp. TBCS-14 | reverse complement strand
GCAGAATACTGCAATGCGTAGCGGAGAGCGTTTACCGACGCTGACTGCCGATCAGAAAAAACAGTTTGGCCCGTTTGTGTCCGATTACGCGATTCTTTATGGCTATTCACAGCAGGTTAATCAGGCAATGGACTCCGGTCTGCGCCCGGTTGTTGATAGCGTAAATGCAATCCGTGTTCCTCAGGATTATATGACTCAGCGTGAACCGCTGCGTCAGGCAAATGGAGCGCTGGGTGTGTTAGGACAACAGNCAAATGGAGCGCTGGGTGTGTTAGGACAACAGTTGCAGAATGCGAAGCTACAGGCAGATGCTGCCCATGGCGCGCTGAAGCAGGGTGATGACCTGAAACCTGTCTTTGATCAGGTTTACAGCAAAGTCGTGACCGCACCGGCAGAGGCGTTACAGCCGCTGATCCCAGCCGCGCAAGTTTTCACGCAGCAGTTGGTGCAGGTAGGCGATTTTATCGCGCAGCAGGATACGCAGGTGAGCTTTGTCGCCAACGGCATCCAGTTCCCAACCTCACAACAGGCCAGTCAGTACAATACGCTGATTGGCCCGCTGGCGGCGCAGCATCAGGCATTTAATCAGGCATGGACTGCTGCGGTGAAT
>NZ_SZWM01000264.1:751-1364 GCF_005280805.1 Citrobacter sp. TBCS-14 | reverse complement strand
AGCCATATGGACTACATGCTGCTGTCGTACGTTCTGTACCATCAGGGACTGGTTCCACCGCATATCGCGGCAGGGATCAACCTGAACTTCTGGCCGGCAGGTCCGATTTTCCGCCGTCTGGGCGCATTCTTTATTCGTCGTACGTTTAAAGGCAATANGGTTATTCGGTTGAGTACTTTGTCGAAGGTGGGCGCTCACGTACCGGTCGTTTGCTGGATCCGAAAACCGGCACGCTGTCGATGACCATCCAGGCAATGCTGCGCGGCGGTACGCGTCCTATCACCCTGGTGCCGATTTACATTGGCTACGAGCACGTGATGGAAGTCGGCACCTACGCGAAAGAACTGCGTGGCGCGACAAAAGAGAAAGAGAGCCTGCCGCAGATGCTGCGTGGCTTAAGCAAGCTGCGTAATCTGGGTCAGGGCTACGTTAACTTTGGCGAACCAATGCCGCTGATGACTTACCTCAACCAGCATGTGCCGGAGTGGCGTGAATCTATCGATCCTATCGAGTCTATCCGTCCTGCCTGGCTGACGCCGACGGTGAATAACATTGCTGCCGATCTGATGGTGCGCATTAACAACGCAGGCGCGGCCAACGCCATGAACCTGTG
>NZ_SZWM01000264.1:0-595 GCF_005280805.1 Citrobacter sp. TBCS-14 | reverse complement strand
GATGAACAAGTTTGAGGTTGAGAAAGACACCATCGGTGACATCATTATTCTGCCGCGCGAGCAGGCAGTACTGATGACCTACTACCGCAACAACATTGCGCACATGCTGGTTCTGCCTTCGTTGATGGCCGCGATTGTGACTCAGCACCGCCGGATTTCACGCGCCGCATTGCAGCAGNGTGCTGCCGTCACTGATGGCGGCGATTGTGACTCAGCATCGCCGGATTTCACGCGTCGCATTGCAGCAACATATTGATGCACTGTATCCGATGCTGAAAGCCGAGCTGTTCCTGCGTTGGGAGCGTGATGAGCTTGCCGGGGTAATTGACGAGCTGGCCAACGAAATGCAACGTCAGGGTCTGATAACCCTGCAGAACGATGAGCTGCATATCAACCCGGTTCATTCTCGCACGCTGCAGCTGTTGGCTGCGGGCGCGCGTGAAACGCTACAGCGCTATGCCATTACCTTCTGGCTGCTGAGTGCAAACCCGTCCATCAACCGCAGTACCCTGGAGAAAGAGAGCCGCACCGTGGCACAACGTCTTTCCGTGCTGCACGGTATCAACGCGCCTGAGTTCTTCGATAAAGCCGTGTT
>NZ_SZWM01000263.1:0-531 GCF_005280805.1 Citrobacter sp. TBCS-14 | reverse complement strand
ATGGGCCTCGCGGATGCAACCAATGGTCAGTTCCTGGGCGCTTACCTGGGTCTGTGGGGCGTGTTCACTCTGTTCATGTTCTTCGGTACGCTGAAAGCCGCGCGCATGCTGCAGTTCGTGTTCCTGAGCCTGACCGTGCTGTTCGCCCTGCTGGCCGTGGGTAACATTGCAGGTAACGAAGCAATCATTCACGTAGCGGGTTGGGTTGGCTTAGTGTGTGGCGCAAGCGCCATTTACCTGGCGATGGGTGAAGTGCTGAACGAACAGTTTGGCCGCACCATCCTGCCAATTGGTGAAATGCACTAATTCTGTCTGTATCCCCCCGCAANCCTGCCGATTGGTGAAGCACACTAATCTGCCTTTATCCCCCCTGACGGGGGGATATTCCTTACAAACGCTGTAACTCTCCCTGTACGCTCGTATCGCGATGATAAATATCCTGTCGCAGCCAAATCCCCAGACCTAACCCCACCAGCGATAACGCCAGCACATACCAGGCTGGAGCCATTGGCGACACGCTCATTAACATTG
>NZ_SZWM01001197.1:270-500 GCF_005280805.1 Citrobacter sp. TBCS-14 | reverse complement strand
ATTTTTAACTTAAATTTTACATTTTCAGGGTAAGGTTTTTCATCGTCAGCGTGCAGTGCGCTTTGACGCTATCGGGACACACATCCGCCTGTGCAGCGATGTTGCGCGTGGGCATGTAAAATAACGCGGCCATTATGACCTTTCGTGCCCCGCGGGCATGTGTTAAAAATGGTCGTTGTTTCAGGGAATTGAGTGCAGAAAAGATTATGATTACTCATGCGGTCATATTT
>NZ_SZWM01001197.1:0-140 GCF_005280805.1 Citrobacter sp. TBCS-14 | reverse complement strand
CTCAACACGCTTCGGGCTAATAATCTTATCCATACGGTTCGTGGCCGTAATGGCGGGAGCTTCGTTTGCGAGAATATTGATGGCAAAAATAGCGCCCTGCATCCGTTTAAATCGATCAGTACCGATTACCTTTCGGATTT
>NZ_SZWM01000136.1:0-38105 GCF_005280805.1 Citrobacter sp. TBCS-14 | reverse complement strand
CCCCGGTACGTTTCATTGATCAACCGGATTTGTGCCGGATCGGGTTTGACCTGCTTGCCATTACTGTCACCCACCACAAAGTGAGTCAGTACAATCAGGCGACCACTGGCAAGCGCCTCTGCCTCCAGTTCTTTACCCCGGTTAGTGATAATTGAGTAGTAATCAGCCATGAGATTCCCCGGCAAAAATGTCCACATCGATATGCGCTGTTGTCGCACCCGAAATATAAAAAGCCCCGTCCATACCCACATTCGCCATCACATCGATTTTGCTCAGATAACTGCGCAGGTTCTTGGCCCGCTCGGTAAGCTGGCGCATCTGATGATAGAGAGCGTCACTGACCCCCTCACTGCTCTGTACTTCGATCCGGAAGGTGTAAGGTTCAGCGCGCGGCGTGTCTTCCCACCACTCAACCACGGTCGTGGGCAGGTTCACAGACCCGAGAGAACGGCGTACCGCCCCGGCCGTTCCCCTGTGCTGATGCACATATGCGGCATCTTTTATCACCTGTCGCTTCTGCGCCTCCGTCCAGCAGTCATCCCAGAAATCAACGGCATGCTCCCAGGCCAGCCAGGGGAGAAGATGCGCCGGACAGGTGTCAGGATTTTTGGACTTGCGCACCATGTTGGTATCGAGAGTGGCGATTTGCTCAGCGCTGGCCTGCTCCTGCGCCCGCTCTTCATGAAATGCGCCAGGAGGAAGCAGAGATCGAAACTTAGCCGTCATTGCTGCTTACCTCCCTGCGGGTGACATTAATGGCGGTACACCAGGGGGCTTTACCCGGTTCCGCTTCCAGATCTGCCACCGGAGAAATCAGCCTTACCCGGACCACACCGGATTGCTGCAGCGAGGCATAAATAGCAGACAGCGGGATGACCGTTTTAATCCGATGAGAAAGCGTGGTGTATGACCGTAAAACATCGATGGCATTATTCAGTACCGTACTGGCATCCGGTCCTTCCGGAATTTCCAGCTCCGCCGTAACGGCATAGTTTGCAATCGTGGCACTTTTAACCGTCACATAGTCCGTTAACGGGCGAATTTCATCCGCATTCAGCGTGCTGTTAACCTTATCAAGCAGGGGTTGCCCCGCTTTTCCATCCCCGGTACGTGACAGGACATAGACATCAACGTAGCCTGGCCGGTTATGGGTTTCAGGCCCATAGGCATCGGCATCCAGAACATCCGTATCGGCCGACTTCGCATGAAAGCGATATGCGTTACGCGCGCCTGCTGTATTCAGTTGCGCCCATGAAAGCTGGATACGTTTACGAAATGCCGCATCGTCTTCCAGTTCAGGCTCCACGGGCGGTATGGCAAGCGGATCGCCGGGCTTAATCACCTGCCGTTTAACGTTGAATGCGGCACCTATCTGATCAAGGTCTGCCTCTTTTGCACTCGCGAGAAATACCGCCCGCACGGCATCATTAACCCGCTGGAACGCCAGCGTCAGCTGGTAGGCATTCACCTCCCCCTGTTTAAACGTCGGATCGGATTCCACCAGCGCATCAAACTGCTTATCAAGTTCCCGCAGGCGCGCCAGCCACCGGGTGAATATTTCATTCGCATCCGGCACCACAATGGCATCCGGTACGTCCAGTTCGGACAGGTTGATCACGTCATAGCTGCTTGCCATAAATCGTTATGTCTCCCGTTCTGACAGGTAAATTGGTTTCCTTGTTGATCCCCTCGATATCCAGCACACAGCCGGACTCCCCTTCAGGAAAGGAAACAAGCACACGTGTTACCTTCAGCCGTGTCTCCCACCGGGCCAGTGCGGTCGCAGATGCGGCGATTATTTGTAGTCGGGTCAAATCATCCCGTGGGTTATCCACCAGCGAAAACAGATCACTGCCATAGTCACGGACAAGAACCCGGCTCCCGATGGGAGTGGTCAGAATGTCGCTGACGGACTGGCGCAAATGGGCGACGCCGGACAGGCGTTTTCCGGTCCGGTTGTTTACACCGTTCATGATTAAATTCCGTTGCTGAGTCGCCGGATGGCGTAAGGGTTAACCGAAGTAAGACGGGCCTTTTTTGTCCTGCTTTTCTGATTTTTTCGAAGCCGCTGCGGGTTTACGAATATCCACGACAAGGTTATAGGTGTAGCTGAATCCCGCTGACGTCAGAGAAAATACCAGAGACTCAACCACCCAGGCCCGATCCTCACGGGAGCCAAAACCGGAAGTCGACACACTTGCTTCTGCTGTCAGCGGAACATGTTTGGGGCGACATGGCCCCGTGAGCGTCATTTTCTGCTCGTTACGCTTCGCCTGTGTTTTCCTGGATTTTGCCTGTTGCTCGGCGGTGTTTTTCTCCGACTGGGTATAGGGATTGGTCATCGCCGGGCCATCATGTTCAACGGAGGAGGTCTTTGTCGTGCCGTCCTCCTCGTCGTAATAACGCACACCGATTTTCTCTTTGGCTTTTCCTCCGCTCCCCGTAGCTTTCCCCGTCGAACTCCCCCGCTCACCTTCACTGTAGGACCAGTTTGATACTTCATCCGGTGTGATGGAGATCCCGCCAGTCTGTTTCCCTGAAGCCGTTGCGGTGGCTCCCTGTTGCAAAAAAAGCCAGTAACCTCCAGATGGTTTACTCACTGCGTTGTAGTCACGCGCAAGCCTTGCGAGCAGGTTGGCATCTGATTCCGCCACCTGATCAATATGGTTGATACGAATATCTTTCAGCGCGTCGGCCACGCGGGGAATAAGCCCATTATCGGTGGCCACTGTTTTGACAATATCGGCAAGGGGAAGGTTATCCCAGCTCCGGGTTTTCTGGCTTGTCACATCTCCAGGTTGTTTCTGAGCGTTCATCGGCGCGGCGGTCGCATAAAGCTCAATACGCCTCGGCGGGCCGCTGCTGGAAACACCACTGACAACAAACCAGCCTTTATCGATTAGTTGATCATTGAATCCCAGAGCGACCCGAAGCCGGGCGCCTTTGGTAGGTAGTGCCAGTGTTTCAGAGATGAGGCTGATTTTCAGTTCATCGGCTTTTGCTGTTGCCCCACCATAATCCGTCAGGGTCAGTTCACTCAGGCATTGTTGCAACACCCGGGTTATATCTTTCCCTTCGGCCTGAATGCTGAAGGCCGGCGCATATTCCGGCATCGCTGTCTGATCTGCCATATCAATCCCATAAACTGAATGGCGATTCCGCTACGGGCGTCACCAGATCCGGCAGTGTGATATACAGGCCGGAAGGATACATAGCCCCCTGATCCGCCAGCCCCTGATTGGCTTCAAGAACCTGAGTCACTGAGTCTGAAAGATTTTCAGTACCGTAATGCACGGCACAAATTGCATCCAGTACATCTCCGTCACGGGTTTGATAGATCGTCGGCATAGTGTTTTAGCGTCATCGTCCAGTTTTTGTTTCGGTGACCACCACCCGGTAAAAACTTACTCGTCGTGTCTGAAAAGTCGGTCACCACCCACCACCCCAGCACATCGCCTTCTCCGCTGACAAGCTGCTGGGGTTTCGCCTGATCGGCAAGATCAAATAAATCATTCACCCCATCCACCCCTTTACGGAAAAAGGCGTGGGACTGCCCTTCAAGCCTGACGGTACGCCCGGGCTTTCCGGTGTACTGAAGAAGGTCCTGTTTGCCGATGCGTTCCTGTTCACTCCAGCGCCAGCTGGCCTCACGGGTAAGCTGATGATAAGCCGCTGTATCAATCGAAAAGGCGAAACTCCCCAGCATCATCATCACACGGGCTTCCTGCCCACCCCGTAATGCGCCTGCACCGCGCTGGCCGGAATCTTCAAATATCGGGATAATTTCACTCACCAGACAAGTCCCCCATCCAGAAGGCTGTTATCACCATTGAAGGCAGAATTGTTTTTCGTCACCGTGGTCACTTCATCGGCAATGGCTTTCTCATCCTGTCCCGGCGCGGCATTAATTTCGAAGTGGTACTCAAATTTGCGGTTATCGGTTATCTGCCGTGATGGCGGCTGCTTATCCAGTACATCCATTTTCTGAAGCAGGCTTTCCCAGTAACCGCCCGTACTCTCGTCTTTCAGAATCACAGGCTCAGCAGGTAATCTGTCTGTTGCAGTAGCATGTCTTTCCTGCTGCCCGGCGGGAAGAAGGGAAGCGTTTGAATATTTATCCCAGACACCAGCACTGCTTTCCGGCTCATCGTTAATGGTTTGCGCTGCATGCTCCTTGTTCTGCTGTAGCGCTACATTCCAGTTTAAAAGCGAGTCGCCGCCTTCCGGTGACAGATATTTATCAAGCGATTTGTTAAATGTTTCATCATCAGAATCAAAGCCAAACAATCCCCGGGTGGATTCCCAGGAGTGCTTAACTTTTTGCGGCAGGTCCGGACGCTCTTTCAGTTGCTGGTCAAACCATTCCCCCTGTCCATTCTGGCTGGCCCTGAAACGCGCTCTTTCTACCCCATTTGCCGCAAGCGTTTTTAGGACGTCACGCTGGTCATTACGGTCATCCGGCAGCAGCCAGGACAGTTTTTTAGCCAGCGCATAAATAATTTTGCCGACAAAAACCACCCCCTGCCCGAACGACAGAACGCCGGGATAAAGGTCATTTCGCAGGAAAGTCACAATGCGCTTGATCCCGCCACCTTTGAACCAGTCGGCAAGATCATTCGTCAGGTTACGGATATCCGGCGCCAGTTCATTTCCCAGTTGCCCGGAAATTTCTGCGACCGCAGAAGAGAAAACAGTGCGGAGATTATTGATAGCCTGATTACCCGCAACCGCCCCATCAGCCCCCTCTTTGGTCACAAGGTTGTAGCGCCGCTGTTCGTCCATCAGGTCGCGGTAGCTCCGGCCGGACTGCTTGATAAGCATCAGCAGTTTGCTCGCTTCCCCGCCAAAAAGAGAATCCAGTGCGAAGGAGGCTTTCGACTCGTCCTGAAGGCTGAGCGCCCGTTCAACAATTTTGTCGAACTGCGCCATATCGCTGAGCCCGGCAAAATCCCCCGCTTTGAACCCGAGCGTTTCAAACGCATCCTGCAGCGAGCCCTGCTTACCGTTCTGTTTATACTCCCCGGATTTGTGCAGATACTCTTCAAAGAGATCGCCAATGTTTTCCGCATTCATGTCGTACTGCTTCGCCAGAGAATCCCAGGCATTAAACGTGGCCACGTCCACGCCGTAACTTTTTGCGACATTAGTGCGGGTTGCCGTTTCAGCATTGGTGGCAGCTGGCGCTATCAGTGTGCCAAGTGCTGAAGCCACCACACCGCCACCGCCAATAGCCAGCCCGGACCCAAACATCCCGCCCACCTGCCCGGCGATCCCAAGACCGCGCCGGAACAGACCTTTACCGGCTCCTTTGAATGCCTGAATGCGCTGTGCTTTTTGCATCTGTACATTCAGTTTCTGCTGCTCCGCCTCCGTTTTGCGGATTTCCCTGGAAACATCGGTATAGCGGCGCTTCAAATCCCCCAGGCTTTCACCGGCCAGTTTGGCGCGTTTGATTTCTGCTGCCAGTTTAGTCTGATCTTTTGTCAGTCGTTCGGACTGCTTTCCGACATCTTTCAGGCTTTTTTGCAGACCATCTGCAGATCGTTTCCATGAATTATCCAGGTTTCCGCCAAAGGTAATGACGGCCTTAAGGTTCTGGCTTATTCCGCCCACGGTTTATCGTCTCCAGTTCGTCGGTCAAAAAATCAGAGAAAGTGCTGAACGGCATATCGAGGTATTCCGCCATCGGAAAATGCAGTCGCCGCCCCAGAAATCTTATTGCCCGGAGGAGCCCGCCTTCGGTCGCTTCGCGGGCGGGAGCATAAAAACGTTAAAGGCATCCAGCAGCTGTGAATAATCTGCCGCCGTCATCAGCCAGAGATCCTGTTCACTGAGATTGCACAGCAACGCAATCATGCGGGCTTCTTTCTCTTCTTCGTTGCCGCGGTCTTTGGCATGAGTGATGCGATCACGAACCAGTGGTTCACGCATGGTGACTTCATTGATCACAATCCCGCTATCAAGTGATACGGGGGAATACAGTTTTATAACGCGGGTTTCACCAGGAAAGCTCATAATGTGCTCCATAAAAAAACGGCCCACAGGCCGTTACAGTGGTGGGATAACAGTAAAATCAGAGACGCACTTTGGCAGCCAGGCCAGAAAGCACATCAACGCCATTTACCCGGCGGACGAAACGCTCTGTATCGATGGCGAACAGTTCGCGCCCGTCCAGTGACTGACGGTAGTAGCTGACCGCAATATCAACCGTTACGGCATTTTCGGAAAGCGTATCCTTACTGCGCGCATCCGGCGTGACGGTCTGTACAAACCCCTCGATTTCCTCAACCGTACCGCGCGCAGTGCCGTTACCGAGATAGCCCTGATAAGCCGTAAAGCGTGAACGGCTGCCGCTGACAAAACCAAAGCTGGCCAGCATATCCGTATCTATCCCATAAAATTTAACCTGACAGGTCAGTGCTTCCATGCCGTCATCAACCGGGGTGGGCGCATCCTGTGCGCCGGTACGCAAATCCGTTTTAACAATAGCCAGAGACGGCGGCGTAAATTCATGCGCCCCCTGAATACGGATCCCCTGCCGGAAGAAGGTCCAGACGCGTAGTGTGTTTTTATCGCTCATGCTGCAAGCATCTCCTCAAGCGCATAGTTATTGTTCACCCGGACGCGCAGGCTGATAAGTTCAGTCGGCGATTTCGGACCAAAGTCATAGTTGATGTACAGGACACCCGACGCCATGGTTTCCGCGGTGTTCAGTTCTTCATCCAGCCAGGCCCGCCCACCGAATATGGCGCCAAGACCGACCAGTTGTCGCATATAGGCATTGATGGTGCCGATAATGTCATCCGCATTTTCCCGGTCCAGTGGGCGATCAACATACTCCAGCATGGTTTCCTGAATGCTGTCCTCAATAACATCAGCAGTACGGCGGACAGATTCAAAACGCCACTGTGGATTGGTAGCACACAGACGGTTCCCCCAGTGTTTAAAACCCGCCCGGCGGATAATGGTGGAAACGTTCTGCATGTTGAGCAGGTTTGCATCGCAGTTCTCATCCCCGAGGATAAATTCATCGATTTGCTCAACACCGAGGATGTTGTTGATGTCCTGGTTCGACTTGCTCCACCACCAGCCTTTTTCAAAGTCGATGCGGGCGCGTAACCCGGCAGCAAACGCAGAGTAAGGGCGATAAACCAGCTGGCCATCTGCATCGCTCGCCTGGACCCGCGGGCGCAACAGTTCAGTTCGTGCGCCATAGGACTGGCGACGCTGTACCACTTCCTGCAGCGTCGCACCGGAGGCGCAGTCAACATATGCAACGGCGCGCAATTTCCCGGCCACGGTTTCCAGCCCCTTACCAACCGCATCGTCCTCACTGAATCCCGGTGCAATCACAATACGCGGCTGGTACGTGGTAACAGATTTCGCTGAAGACAGGGTGCCGATCCCCTTCAGTACCGCAGCGCGTCGTTTTGCCACATCGTTTTCATCTGCCACACGCACCACCACCGTCAGCGCATTACGCTGATCGTTAATGTCTGTCAGTGCCTGTTTCAGCGTACCTTTTTCACCCAGGCGGGATAACAGCGTGGTGCCGACAACCGCCACCGGCGTATTGAGAGGAAAGGGTTCATCTTCCCCCCCCGCTAATTGCAGGCTGAAGGGCTGGACAATCCCGTCACCGCGCCCGCTCGCACTGACTTTTGCGCCATCAACACCACCGACGGCTTCAGCAACGTCTCCGGGTTTAGCCGTGATAACACCGTGCTCATCACAACCCAGCGTGATTTTCAGTGTCAGCGATTCAGGATCCCAGCTTGCTGACGTCACAACCGCAGCAGGATTTTCGGCTGCCGGCTGTCCGGCCAGCACAGCGACATTGATGACATTGCCTTCCCGCCCCTTAATGGTTGCAGTGAAGTCGATAACGTTATCGAGAATGGGTGTACCGGATGATCCCGATGCGGCTGTTCCCCCCGACGCATCAGGTGCCGTTCCCACCAGGCCAATAATGGCGGTCTGAATCGTGGTAACCGCCACCGTACCCGAGGTGAGTTCAATAGTTTCAACGCCATGTAACTGAGACATGTTTTTTCTCCAGGCATAAAAAAACCTGCCGCAGCAGGTCACATTTTCTGATTAGGTTTATCGGTGAGCCCGCCGCTGTCGCCGCGGTGATCGTGGTTGTTAAAGACTTCACGTATCTTGCTCATGCTGCCGGATTTATCCGTTATCTCCTTTGACGCCCCGATATTCCCTGCAACCGACGTGTCAGCATTAATCCAGGTTTTGCCCTGAACTGTCAGGGTATCTGTAATTTCAACCGGACCATCCAGCGTGCCTTTACCGACAATTTTGTAAGTTCCACCATCAGCCAGCGTAATCGTCAGGGCATGCGCGTTCCTGTCATAACGGATCTCGGTCCCGTCGCTGTAACGGGTAATGTGTTCGCTGTCACTTCCTTCCGGCACCGGCAGCTTTCCTGTATTCCAGCCGGGAAACACCCGTCCGTTGTTGAGTTCTCCGGCTTCGGACAGGACCGTAACCGCATCCCCCACGGCATAAGGATTTGAATCCGCCCGGTTGGTTCCTGAAAACCCCTGGCACAACGGTAGCCAGGTCGTGATGATATCCCCCAAATCCACCCGGCATTTTGGGATGCGATCGTGCCTGACGGAATGGATAACACCGCGCCGGACAAGGTTAGCCAGTCTGCGCTGCAGGTCGCCTTCTATATCACTCATCGGGCTGAGCCTCCTGGATAAGCTGATAGTCATCCACGTGATTACGGCCCGTATCAGGTGCAGCACCCAGCCAGGCCTGCTGCAGAGGCATGCCATTGTGTGCAAAGGGATCACTACCAAATGCAGCCGCCTGGGTGAAAGAAATACGCCAGACCAGATAATCATCCATTCGCGGATCAAACTCATCACGTTCAGCCGTGGTGAATACCGCAGGCTCAATATGGCCCAGACCAAACTGCTGCCCGTCAATCCACTGGGTAATATCGGCCGCAGCGGTTCTGACAAAAATCTCAGGCTGATTCACACCCGATCCGGCGGCATCCACCACCACGAAGAGATCACAGGTTAAATTAACGCTCAGTTGCCCCTCATTACCTCCACCCTGTTCCCAGCTGTTAATCGAGAAATACACCGCGGGCGTGGTCAGGCCCGAAAAGCGGGGAACATTTCGTTCCGGATACGCACCGGCATCACGCACCCATCCGATTTTTTTTAATGCGTCAGTCACAGCATCGTGATACCGCCCCAGCAACAGTGGCTCGGCCATCGTTCGTTACCTCAGACAGAAATACGGGCTTTTACGCGCCCGCGAATGTCGGTTTCAAAGTGATGCATAAAAATCTCCATCGCTTCAGCAAATGCGTTGTCCTCGATGTAGTTCAGCATCGGTTCGTAGATATCCATTTCTGCTTCGCGTGTCCGGCGGGTCAGGGGATCGCGAATAACCACCGTCCGGCGATTATCCCGTTTTGAACGGGACACCTCCCCGTTTTCAAACGCCCGTTCGCTCAGCAGATTACCTTTCGGGGAAAATCCGGCGTTTTCTGCCTGGCGGCGCGCTTTAATAAAACGCCCCGAGTTTCGGTCACGCCGGGTATGGTGCGGTCGCAGCCGCCCGTTGATTCGTCCTTTAAGGTCTTTCACCTTAATGGCATTCAGCCCGAACCAGAGCCGGAAGTTAACCAGTTGCGATCCCCTGTCCAGACGAAAAGACAGCAGACGGCGCCGGACCAGATCCATACTGCGTGGGGCCAGCCCGTCTTTCAGATCCGCCATCGCTTTCTTTCGCAGCGTGGCGGCAGTACGTCTGAGCGCGCGCGAGTATGCTGCACGGAACTGTTTTTGCGTCGCACCGATACTGTCCGCAATTCGCCAGATAACATCCACATCAATATCGACGGGTAAATCCCGCCGCAGTCGAGACTCCCGCGCCATATCAGCTCCATTTATCGATCTGAGGCTGTGTTTTGCCGGGTTCCCCATATGCCAGCGTGACGCGGGTCCGCCCTTCTTCATCCGCGCCGATATGTGTCACCCGGTAAGGGATGGTATTGATAACCACACCGTCATGTTTTTCGAGACCGGAAATATCCGCAGTCATTGCACTGAACGCCGGGGAATGGTTCTGAATTTCCCCGCCGCCCGGTACACCCGACAGCGCATCCGGTGATTCAAAAATCACGGTCACCAGACGCGGGCCTTCACCCGTTTGCAGGCATGCAGGGACTTCTTCGGCAAACGCCCGGTTAATCCGGGCATCTGCTTTAGCCAAACGCTCCCGGAACCGGCTCATCAGAACTCCAGGCGAACGGCAACATCAGCATCATCTGCCTCAGCTGCTCCCCAGGCGGAACCAACAACCGGGTTTGGCGTTGCATCATCGCCTTTTGCCACCGTCAGCTTGCCGCCAGCCAGATACAGTTTCTGGCCTGCCGCAATTTCTTCTGCCGCTTTAGGCAGGACAAAAACACCGGCCATATGCAGTGTTCCCCACTCGCCAGCAGGAATATCGCTGTGTGCCACCCCGGCAATTCCGCCGACCGCCACCAGCGCACCGGATGAAACGGCATCAACACCCGCATTGTGATAATCCAGTGTGGTACCGTCCTGCTGATAGTTATTCGCCATGTTTTTTCTCCATAAAAGGAAAAGGCGACCAGCGCCGCCTTCAGGGATAAAAAAACCGCCAGGCGGCGGTCGTTATTTTTTGGTGACTTTAACCAGCCCGCGCCAGTCAAGCGGGGCCACACCCGCATCAATGCGCACCTTGAATGCGGCACCGTCCACAGTAAAGCCCTGCTGCTGTTCCAGATATGGCGTGTCGATACCGTCCAGATAGGCCACTTCAATGGTGTCGCGCCCCTGCGCAGCAGTCAGATAAAAATCCGTCGGGCTGCTGTCATCCAGGCGGGCCTCAGAAGCCACTGTCACAAAGTTCTGGATCGGGTTAACGATCCCGCTGTTCGCGTCTGCGCCCGGTACGCTGGCGGACTTAATCAGCTGGTTTGCCCGTGACTCAATTGCCACTGGCGTCAGCATGTAGGCCGGACGAATATTCAGACGACGATCGCCGGATTTTTGCAGCAGCATTGCCTTACGTGCAGTATCCAGCCCTTCAATACTCAGATCGGCTGCAACAAGGTTGCCATGATCGGCGTGGAACAACGGCTTACCGTCCGACATTTTCGGGTTGCTGGTCAGTACAGCCCAGACCAGATCGCCGACAGTGGCTCGCGCAGCAAGCCCCATTGCCTGCGGGATACGCGTCAGCATATCCAGGTCGTCGTTGATGATAGTCTGGCGGTCAATGCTGAAAAGCTCACCATAGGTGGCCAGTGCAATCGGCTCACCGCGATCTTTAATGGTGACATATTTATATTCCGCCCCGGCGCGAACCTTACGCAGCGACGCCAGTGATTCCAGGCCAACGCGGTGCGCGGTTTTGAAATCGGTCAGTGTGCCTTTACGGGTCCACTGTTCGAATGTTTCGCTGGCCTCATCCCAGCCAAGCAATGCCGCCTTATGCGCCACATCCATCAGGATATTGCCGAAATCGCTGCTGCTGTGAGTGAACGCCAGCCCAACCATCGCCTGTGCGGTACCGACACCAGAAATACCGATACCACGATCCACCAGCGAGGCGCGGGCCAGTTCGCGCAGGGTATACCCGTTGTAGGCGTTATCTTTTTCCGCCTGCGCATAACCCGCACGGTTCATCACCGCCGCACGAATGGAATCACCAACAATATTCCCGTTACCCGCATGGATATGAATTGCAGCCGGTCCGGCACTCGGGGTAGTCCCTGCCGCCAGCGCATTGAGCAATTTGGTGCGGGCCTGTTCCGCTGAGCAGGAAATATCCGTGATGCATTCTGCTTTCAGCGAGCCGAAAGCAGGAAACGCATCAAACACAGCGGAAACTGCGCTGACTCGTTCAGTATTCGCTGCCTGCATCTGCTGCTGGAGCTGGGCTGCCAGCGCGGTAATGTCGATATTTCCTGCCAGCGGTTGCTGGGCGGGTTGCTGTGCAGGTGGGTTATTTGCGGCCTGCGGCGCCGGGTTTTGTGCGGGTTTCGGCTGACTTGCAGGGGCTTCGGCGCGCGGCCCAAAAAGGTTGTTAATCTGTTCTGGCATATTCAGGTAATCCTTCAGTTTATTTTGATTCACACAGGCCGCGGCCTGCAGTTCTGGTTCAAGCGTGTCAGCGAAACCTTTTTCCACTGCCTCAGCACCATTAAGCCAGGTTTCAGCTTTCAGCATGGCCTCCAGTTCTTCCTGCCCCAGCCCGGTCTTGTTCATGTAGGCACTGAGCATCAGCGCTTCATTACGATCAAGCCAGGCAGCGTAATCACGCATATCATCGGAATCCCCGGCGATCCCGCCCCACGGTTTGTGCACCATCAGCCAGGCGTTTTCCGGCATATGCACCGTGGCGCCAGGCAGGCAGACAATCATTGAAGCCATACTGGCAGCCACGCCGTCCACCCAGATATCCAGCTTCGCCTTCAGACGGGACAAGGTGTTAAAGATGGCAAATCCCTGCATCACATCGCCGCCCGGGCTGTGGATATGCAGATCGACGGCGCTGGCCTCAAACACTCCGGCCTCCTTACAGTCGGAGACAAACTGCTGAGCGGTAATCCCCCAGCCGCCGATCACGTCATAGAGAAATATTTCCACACGCCCTGCAGCCAGTGCGCGAATCTCATACCAGCACTGACCGTTTGCGGCATCGATACCAGCCACACTGGCGCGGGGGTTAATCATCGTCCCGTGACGGGGCGGGCTTATCATTTGCTGCATCAGGGAGCACTCCTTTATCGTTGGCGGCGTCTGAGTCGAACACCAGCCCGTTTTCTCGGTTGAATTGGGTTTCCCGGAGACGCTGACGTTTCACCTCCTGCGGATTCTGACCACGTGCGCGCGTCCATTCGGCTTCTGTGCCTGCCCCCCCACGGACAATTGCCTTCCAGGCAGCAGCCTCTTTTCCCGGATCAATCCATGGCATGACTGGCCCAAGATAGAGCGCGTTGTAAAGGGATTTTTTGTCGACATCTTTGGGGATGGTAACGCCGCTGAGCAACGCCATTGCCAGCCAGTTTCGGTATACAGGACGGCTTTGCTGCCCAACAAACCACTGCTGCAGCACGTTGTAACCTTCAAAACTCTCTACCAGCTCCTGCCGCTGTGAACTGTAGGTACCGTTGTAATCCCGCGCGATGCTGGAATAACTGCCACGTGTCCCCGCCGCCACAGCGCGCATCTGACCGTTCCTGAACTCATACAGATGAACATTCGGGCGATTCGACTCCACCATGCCCAGATCCTCGCCTGGCTTTAGCTCGTCATAAATCATCCCCGGCGCAATATCGTAATGCCGCTGTCCACCCGGTGTTGAAAACTCGGTTTCTGTATCAAGAGACTGAGCATCCCCACGTTTGATATAGAAACCCAGCGCCGCCGCAATACGTGCCGCCACGCGCTCACTCTCTTCATAATCCTTAATATCGGAGAGCCGGGTGATCACGCCATGGATGAGGCTGATCCCCCTTAACTGGTGAAGCCGTTTACGCATAGCCAGGTGCAGCATGCTGTCAGCCGAAACAGTTTTTAAATCAGCATTGAGTCCGGCAAAACTGGCAGGATGGTTCTTATAAACTCTGTAGCCCGTCGGTCGCCCCCAGGCATTGACAATAATCCCCTGGCGGATCTGCTGCCCGGAGGTACTGTTCAGGTTAAACGGAACAAAATCCGCCTCCAGCAGTTCAAGAGAAAATGGTACCTGGGTTGAATGCTGCAACCCGGCTACATTTCCCCGCACCATCTGTGTAAACACTTCACCATCACGCAGTGCTGAACGTAACAAAAGCCGCTCTGCTTCCGGACGGGTAAACATCCCGGTCACTTCCGGACGAACCGACCATTCCGCCCAGAGCGCGGATAACTGACCAGCAAACTCAGAGTGAAGATTACCCTCAAGATCAAGCGGCTGCGGTTCAACGTGGATCC
Source organism: Citrobacter sp. TBCS-14 (assembly GCF_005280805.1). Lineage (NCBI taxonomy): Bacteria > Pseudomonadati > Pseudomonadota > Gammaproteobacteria > Enterobacterales > Enterobacteriaceae > Citrobacter > Citrobacter sp. TBCS-14. The sequence goes on along the minus strand of NZ_SZWM01000136.1, from coordinate 24,114 downwards.
CGTGAGCACCGATAACCCGATCCTCCATCTTGTCAAAAAGACCAATCACCAGATCATGGTTTTCATCAAGCCAGCGGGCCTGCTCTCGTAATGAAGTACCGGCTGCAAATACAGCGGTGTCCGCTGACCGGGATTCACGTTTCCCCTTATGCAGACGAGTCGGATTTGCTGCCTCATAGGCTCTGAGTCTGAGTCGGTTTTGTGCGCGCGATGCCGCCCACCCGGGCGATATTGCGCCCAGTGCCTTTTCAAAAAATCCCATGATTTGCCTTACAGAAAGTTAGCGAGTTTGAACGAGCCATTGCGGTTTGAGACAGCGCGCCAGCGCCTTTCCCAGTATTCAAGCTCGTCACGCAGGGCTTTAGGGTCATGGTTGGTAATTGCCCGGCCATTAACCCCCGTGAATGACACGCTTTTACCGTCCAGGGAATCACGGTATGCCTGGCGTACTGTTATCAGCATCTGCTGAATTTCTGATTTCGTCACAGCCAGCCTCCGTTATCACTGACACCCAGCCAGCCACCAGAAAGCGGGCTGGACGGTTCAGTTACAGAAACAGAAGATGAACGTACAGGTACCGCTTTTTTCACAGCAATCTCCCTGGGGCGCTCCCCGTCAATGATGTTTGAATTACACTCCTGAGCGGCAGCCCATGCCGGGGGCTGTTCCCAGTCCCGGATTTTTTCATAACCACGCAGGACAGCGACGGCGTGGGCATAACAGAAAAGGTCAAAGGCTTCGTTATTGCCTTTTCCGGGCTTGCGCCATTTTCCGTCCGTGCCACGTTCTTCATAAGTCAGTTCTTCGTAGAACCACTCCCCCAGCCAGTCAGGAAAATGGATAAACCCGGCACCGGGGGTTTCACGTTCAAGGTTGTTACTGAGCTGATCTTTTAGCAGGTCCGTCTGCAACAGATATACCGGAACCTCACCACGCGCATCCGCCCGGCGATCGCTTCGGCCTGTGTTGTCAGGGTGCGTTTTGGTAATGATTTTCTGGCGTCGGGTGCTGTCACCTTTTATCAGGTAAACCCGTTTACCCAGACCGTCACGACGACACTGGCGCCAGAATTTATAGGCGTTATCCGTTACCCCATCTTCCCCGCCGCTGTCGACAGCTATGGCAAGTATGGACATCCGTCGCGAAGGGTCTGACTGCAACGCATAAGTTTTTTCGAGAACATCTGTGATGAGCAGTTGCCAGTCTTCCGGATAGGATCCGGGATGCACCTGCTGCGCCTCACCATATTCATCACAACGCAGGGACTGACGGATGTTATAGCGGTCCACCAGCCAGCGTTCGCCGTTTTCACCGTACCCGATGATCTGGACGACAAAACGGCGCTTCTTCCCGCCCTGCACATCCACCGACGCCAGAAGAAAACGGACTTTCGGCGGCACAAGACCTTTGCCATAGTCTTCTGCCCGCAGCATCAGCACGTCAGCACGTCGCTGCTCACTGGCTGCACGGGGAAGATAAGGCAGCCCCCAGTCAGTATTAATTACCGTTTTGAGCGTTTCTTCGCTGCCGGTGGCTTCATAGTCCTGTTCCGCCGTCAGTAATTTGTAAACCAGTTGCGCCCATGTCTGATATGCCGCCGCAGGTCCCTCCATCCAGAACGAGGCAATGCGCGAGCGTCGGGCTTCTCCGGTTATGTTGCCCTCACGGTCGATAGTCTGTCCCTCACGCAACCAGACACCCTTTCCGTTCAGTTCCCGCTTTCTGTCGGCGGTAATCATGCCGCTACAATGCGGACAATCAATATGCGCCGCTTCACTGGCTTTTACCGGGTCAGACGTTTCCCGGTAGCCTGTCATCGCCTCCATGGCCGGTTGAAAGTATTCCCCGCAATGTGGACATGGCCAGTACCAGCGACGACGATCGCCGCGGTTATATAAAGAAAGGATCCCGGTCGTGGGAGGGGCTTCGTGAGGTGACTTTCTCCGCCACTTCGTATTGGTAATTTCCCTGCCCGGTGAACTCTCGACCAGCGTCATCCCCGCCGACATAAAGGTGGTGGTACGTTTTGAAGCAAGCGAAAATCCGTCCCCTTCCCCGTCGATATCTTCCGGGAAGCGATCGTAATCTGTCAGCGCCACACACTTAAAATCTGAGGACGACATGATGTTGATAGACGGCCAGCCTATCTTCAGGTAGTTCCCGGCAAGGAAAGTCCTGTCATGCACGTTGTTGTCATTGCGTGAAGGACTTAGCCGGCATGCCACCTCCGGGCTGACACGAAATGTTCTGGCCAGACGTTTTTTTGAGTGTTCGCGCGCTTTTTCTTCCGTCATCTGAATGATGAGCATGTCAGACGGATCACAGACAACGTTGTACACCACCCAGCCATCAATCAGACCAATGGTTTTACCCGTTCGGGCAGGGCCAACAAAAATGACAGCATCATATTCGCGTGATGCCAGGCAGTTCATCGGCTCCACAACATAAGGGGCAAGATTAGGATCCCACTCAACGGAGTTACCCACGCCGACCGGAACACGCATATATTTATGTACGGCTTCGGCTACAGGCATTCGACGCGGTGCTCTGATGATCCCGGCAGTGTTTTTTCTTAGCTCCGCCGCCGTGGCCTGTCGCATGGCTTACTCCTCTTCTGGCGAACTGTCCTCCTGTTCCGGCGTATCTGCCTGCTCAACCTTCAGGGCTATCTGATCCCGCAGGTCATCGATGACTTTTTGAACCCGAACGACAGCAGCAGGCGTCATCGCACAATCACGTTCAAGAATATCCGGCAGCGTTTCCAGTACCTGAACGACGGCTTTTGCCATCGATGAAAATTCTCGGGTCACTGTCGATGCCGGGATTAACTCACCTGTTTCCTGCTGGAATTTAAGCCTCTCGCGTTCAGACTGAAACCACGCCTTACGATCCGGCGGTAACATCTTATCGATATCCACCAGCTCGGGTGCCGTGGTTCGGCCCAGCAGTTCCCGGAGAATATCCACGACAGAATAAAGCTTGAGACGAGAATTACTGCCTGGAGCAGGCTCAACGTTATTCAGCCTGCTTGCGATCGTCTGACGATGAAGATCGGTCACCGCTGCCAGCTGATTGATGTTGAGGCGAAGGTTTTTCAGTTCGTTATCCATGATGATGAACAATATTTAACCATTTCGACATCGTGAATAATTTCACGACTGAAATATCAACAAGTTAAGGGAATGATGATGATGCCGATAAAATGCAAAAAACCAGCCATTTTCCGCGTGTCCTCGCCCCCTCGGTGTTCAGAATCGCCAGGAGTACCTTTTGAAAATGAGAAATATTGTCATTTGAGTGCATAAAAAAGCCCCGCTATTGCGAGGCCTAGGGTTATTTGTATCGCGACCCACTACCTGTGAATGACAAACAGCGATTTACATTTAGGGCAAAGTAACGCCTGTTGCTGGCGTACTTTCGTGGTCGAGTGTATGGATTTATGTCCGCATATCGGGCACATGACAGTCATATTGGCTGCAAGCCCAACACGCTGCATTGCATAATCGAAAAATGACATGGTGGTTAACCTTTCAATGAATGGGGCTTATTATACCATGCATAGCTCAATTATTAACCAATCATCATCGCATGCTTGATGCCATTTAGCTTTGTCACAGGCATTCACTAAATGCCTGTGACATCAGGAGAAGGAGATACCCAAATTAACCAACACGGCTTTCTTTCCCTCAATACGGCGGTCAAGTTCGGCCACTGCATGTGGGCGTATAGCCTCAAGAAAGGCATTATCTTGATAGGCGGACTGGATTGTCACACCAAGCCCGGCACCATTTTCCAGTATACCTTTCAGCCGCTGTAGTTCTTTTATCTCGTTATTGATGTAATACGCTTCACTTAGGTTCTCTGCGTTCACGGGCAGACTCCTTCTTGCAGTTAACCTGCACTGATTTGTTATGCGCCAGGATGTCGCGCTTCGTCTGCTTATCCAGCACATCGATATCGTGGTCAGTCAGGTAGATGATGCGCACCCAACTGCACGCAGTATCAACCACCACCGGGGCGGGAGAATTGTTCGCGCAGCTCACGATCAACGTCGTCATCAGGCATGTGATTAACAGTCTGCTGGGCATTACTGGCCTCTTTAGTGACTTCAGCTTTACGTTCTGCCACCGCAACGGTCGCCGCTGCGTTCTCTTCGGTGCGCTGCTTGTCTGCTTTGGCTTCCGCTTTACTGGTGCCGCGCGCATGGCCGAAACCAAAAGCACCAGCGATAACGGCAATCACCGCTGCGGCCAGCCCGATAATCATTTCAATTCCCATAGCAGCCTCACACCAGCACGGCTTTTGCCAGATTGAACCGACGACGGCGGTCATCAAGACCGTTTTTACCGCCGTTGATGATGATCGTGATACGTTCCACATCGCCGGAATACACAAGGCATCCGCTGGTGGCAAAGAACCACGCTGCGGAACGCGCTGCATTTTCGTCCTGTTCCAGCAATTCCGGCTGCGTAACCAGATCAAGTTTTAGCGCCAGACCGCATTTGCGATAGTTGCTTAACCCTGTGATTTGCTTCAGCCCGCGCCCGCGATATTTCCACCCGTCACCGGCAACCTGGTTGCCCAGGTTCTTTTTGCCCCACTCGCCGCCATAAACCAGGTTAGCAATCGCTTTCTGATTTGCCGATTGCGTTGCCGTTCTGCCGAGCGCGGCAGCCTGCTGTGCCGTGATACGGTGCTTGCCGAATACGGGAACAAGACGATCGGCTGCGTAGTTCAGGCTTTCCACCAGCTTTTCATACCCGCCGGACTCATGCCCCATCTGCGCGATGAACATCGCATGATCGAGCGGCGCAGTGATGCCAAACTCCTTCATTGCTGCATCAATGTGCGGAAACCAGCGCGCAGCTAATCCGGCGCTTATACCAGCCGCCTGCTGAAATTGTTGTTGATTCATTAGTGCCTCAGATGATCAACCAGACGTGCAACGTTGCCTCTGACGGCCACCAGCACGGACAGGAAAATGATGTTGGCCCCAATCGTGGCCCATGAAGAATGAGGGTAAATGCCGCACAGATAGGCCAGTGGCACTGCACTGTAAGTCACAGTGATCAACCATGCCAGACGCGATACCCACGGACGATGCCGGGAATCACCCCGGCGGTAGAACATCAGGGTTATTACCACCCCTGCGCAGAGCAGCGCGTTAACAGTTGCTGACGGGTCATTTAGTACCACCTGAACCTCCCCGGCGCGTTATCAGCGCCACCAGCGAGTCGACATCCTGGTTATTCAGAAACGTCAGGATTTTGACAGCTAAAGCAGAAACGATTACGGCTCCGATAGCGTCCAGAGGCTTATCACTGTAACCAGTCCAGTCAGCCAGCTTTGAACCAACCAGCCCTGAGCAGATGATCCCGGCAATGTAGGACACGACAAAATACGCCAGCCGACGTGCTGCGCTAAGGTCCGCAGCCGTTGCTATATAAAATACAGCCCCGGCAAATGCGCCAAATACCACGCCGTAATCGGTTCCGGAAAGAAATCCATAGACGCTGGCCCCCGTCAGGACACCACCAGCCAGCCCAGTACCGGAAATCGGATCGGACATTTAGCCCCCTCTTAATTGCTGTGAGTCCTCTCAGGAATGAGGGGAAATAGGTTCAGGCTTCACGGGCTGGATTTGTCAACAAAGCACGTAGCGGATGATTCCCGTGAGCCTGATATGAAAAAGGCCGCCATGCGGCAGCCTCGAAATGAATACGGTTGTTACATTGATGGAGTAAGTGGAGTCTTAAGCAACTCTGATACTTGAACAATACCTACATAATGAATCCTGCCCCCCAGAATCATTAGATTGAAAGCGCAAATAGTATGAAGGTACCAATTCGTAAGTTTTGCCAGCCAAGACACATTTTTTTTTGTCCCAGATACTAAACTTCCTGCCGAACAAAAAACAAACAGGATGGCTAAAATGTACAACTCTATTTTAGTACCAATTGATGTTTCTGAGACTGACTTAACACGGCAAGTTATCCCCTATGTTCAGGCTCATTCTGTATTAAATACTGCTAAAGTACATTTTCTAACAGTAGTTCCCACATTGCCTTATTACTCATCTTTAGGTCTGGCATATTCAGCAGAAATGCCAAAATTAAAAGACATTCAGCACGCTGCATTATTGAAACTGGATGAAATCGTGAAGCAATTCAAAATCCCTGCGGGAAAAACCCAAACACATGCAGCCGCTGGGTCACCAAAGGATCAAATACTTAATCTCGCTAAATCAATCGATGCTGACTTAATCATTATTGCCTCACATCGTCCAGACATTTCAACCTACCTCTTAGGATCGAATGCAGCCGCCGTTGTCCGACACGCTGGTTGCCCTGTACTTGTAGTTCGATAAGAAATGAATCGCCACGCGCTTAGATGACATTCCGTTAGCTAGAATTACACTATCAAAATGCAAGAAAAAGGCCCATTCCATGGAGTGGGCCTGAAAAGAAGTATTTTGATTAACGTGATGCCGGGTGCCTCCCGGTGGACCTTTGGCTGACAAACCATGACCCGTGTGCACTAAGCATGTCATTCCATGACTTTGTTTACTGTCAGTTTCACCCCTCCGCTTAGGGGGATTCATCACAATTACGTCAAAACGAGAGCTTTTACTAGATGCTCTATAACTTTAGAACCAATAAGAAAAACCTGCAATCAAACAGCACTATTATTCTAAAAGGATCAGACTTCACGGGCTTGATTTATCAACAAAGCACGTAGAGAGTGATACCCGTGAGCCCGAAATGGAAAAGGCCACCATGCGGCTGCCTCGAAGTAAGTGCGGTTGTTTATATAGGTGGAGTAAGAGGACCTTCAAACACCTCTGCTTCACCGTTATGACAAATGTCATCGCCTCTGGTCAGATGCCAGACACCTGTGATTGTTTTACCCGTTTCCAGATCATCAACAGTGTCATTCGTGTAGTACGCCACCTGTACAACACCGACATGCTGAATCCAGTAGTAACCTTCTTTCATAAGCTCCTCCGCGATACTCAGCAGATAGTTTAGAGTGGTACAAATAATGCTGTGGTGCAGGAAGCCACAACTTAACCTTTGCTAATAAAGTAATTTCGAAAGATGACGATAATGGGTAATAAATGTAAGCCCGGAGGAACCACCATGAGTATGACAGTTAGCACTTTGAGTCAGGACATACTGCAAAGCACAGTAAAACAAGCACCTTCAAGTACTGGCAACTCTGTTTCACAACAAATTCAAAACCTGAAAAAACAAATTGGTGAGTTGACAAAAGAGCTCAGCGCCATGGGTTCAAAAATAAATGAAGTAACTTCCGAAGATGAGGCAAAACTGCTTAAACAGCAGATGGAAATGATTCAAAGGCAAATCGAGTCTATATACGCAAAAATTGCTCAATTACAAAAACAAGAAGCAGAAAAAAACCAAATGGTATCGGGAGCATTACCTACGGTAAGTGACAAATCAGGTTCGAACGTTGCAGGGAATAATACTAAAAATATTGATGTCTACGTTTAGCAGCTACCCCCAACCATTTTTCCTTTGAGTTAAAAACGAAAAAGCACTGGAGCGTTGTGAGAACTTGTTTTCAAGTTAACGATTCAGCACGGCGATATGACAGGGGTACTGGTGTAATACACCTCGCGAATACCCCTGTCGTATCGCCGGAAAGCAAAAACCCCGCGCTGGCGGGGTTCTCGTTATATTCAAATTGTTCGCTTTTCGTCGCTGCCATCGTGGCGCAGCTCTGCCAAGCATGAATGGATTATCTAACTTTCTGGGTAGTTTTCAATACCAGACACAAAAAACAGCACAAAAAAGCAAAAATATTATTCCTTGCTTTCCAAAAGTGCTTTCGCTGACAAGAACACCTTTGCTCTGAAAATCTGTAAACACCACTTCACTCGCTCTCTGGCCTTTTCTTGTGTCAGCCATGGCGCAATCGCCTGCAGTTCCCGGGTTATGTCTGAGACTTTTTTTCGGGTGGTGTAATACTGAAGACCAACAACATAAACCGGATCGTTTATATCCAGCGCCTGCAGTACGCATTGCTCAACAAAATCGACATCGTCACTATGCAGGGCCTCGTCAATTACACTGGCGGGTGACTGGGGCCAGAGAATGCTGTGTGCCCTGTTCATTGCCTGCTGTCCACGGAATCCCTCTTCTCTCGCCTGATTTAACGCAACGGTGAATCGCTCGAGTGCCTTATCTGACCAGTTCCGTCCCTTAAGCACATTCCAACACGCATGTCCTCGCGGCAAACGAGGAGCAGTTTTTCCTCCCACACCTTCCCCCCAGGTAGTGAGCAGGGATTTAATCCATCCGGACTGGATCCCCGTCAGGAGGATACATTTACCGAGCCAACTTTTACGCGGCGCAGATGCTGCTTTACCAAGTGCTTCAAAATGATTGCGGCGTTGACGTGGTGTCATCCTGTTTTTCTCCTTACGCCAGAACACCGAGCCCGTAAGCCCGGTCCAGCACTCTGATAATCATTACCGGCTGAGGTACATGCTTTCGCTCAAACTTCACCGGGTCGTTATGTAGTTCTGTATGGCACTGACGACACAAAGGGATCGCGAAAATATCATGCGCCTTCGTTGCCATACCTCCCTGCCCCCAGCCAATTAAATGGTGTGGGTCATCGGATGGTTTGCCGCAGCATTCGCAGGGCTGTGTTTTAATCCATTCCAGATATCGGGGGGCCGTCCAACGGATACGCTTTGGACGTTTCATATAGGTTTGCGGGGGCTCAGGATCGACCAGAACACCAACTACGGGCTTAACCGCAAGCACCTGCGCTGGTGGCATGTTCACGGTTACTGTGCTGGCTTTGGCTGTAATGATGCTGGTGGCGGTTAGACCCGGTTCGATGTCGCATTCATGCATGACTGACTTATGATCTTCCGAAGGAATACGAAGCGCCCGCCTGGCTACTGAATCGGGAATTGCGTCGGTAACACCCATACGTACCGCCCACCAGCATAGCTCCGCCAGCGACAGTTCTCTGGAAGGATCCTGATTCAGCGCCACCATAATGCTGTTGATAATCCAGCTAATAACATTACATCTCGCCAGCTCTGCAAGTTGTTCGCTGTAGTGGTCGCGCAAATGGTTATCACAATGTCCACACAGAAGAACCGATCCGGGTTCATGGCGCAGGATGGTTAACTCGTGATAATGGTAATCGCTGTGTGGCCACTGACAGCATTGGCCGCCATAACGCATAAGCCAGTAATCAAGGCCACTCAAACCACCAGCAGCCTTAATAACTTTTTCATCCAGGAAGAACAGTCTCAGGGACTCGTCACACGCAAGCGGCTGGCGAACGTCAGGAACACGGCCAGCAGGCAACCGTTCCATCCCTGCCGGCTGGCTTTCCACCAGCACACGCTCAGAACTGAATAATGACATCAGCTCACTGCCCGGCTTGAGCAGCACAATTCCAAGCTCACGCGCAACCACGGGTTTAAGCAACGCCCTCATTCTGCTATCTCCCCGATAATTATTTGTCCCTTCTCTCCCCATAATTTTGTTACGCGTGAATCCCAGATGTGAGCGTCATCTTCGTAAATAGCATCCATCAGGGCTTTCATCATGTTGTCGAAATCAGGTTTAGCCTGGTGTGGTTTACCGTTGAACTCAGCCCGTTTCTTTTTGCTCCAGCTCGCTGGCATCGGAAGAATGAAGGTGACATGCGACCCGCTTTCCGCCAGCTCAACACGCTGCAAACGAACTTCATCACAGAAAGCCCGGTAACGCAGAACCTCGGGGCGCTTTTTCCATTTGTCAGCGCGAGTCATTCTGGGCTTGCCCATTGGGGTGATATCGTAGACTTTCACATTCACCTCCAGATCCGTTGTTGCCAGGTTCTGTCCTGGCGAGGAGGCTTAGATGCTTCTGGCAAGAACGCGCTGATCGTCCAGTGAATGAAGTCATTATCCAGACTACGCTCGGTCTTAATATGCTTTGCGCGATAGCGGGCTTCCAGTTCGTCAGCCTGGTCAGTGGTGAGTTGAGTATGTAGAAACCAGCTTTTCTTCATAACGCACCTCTGGATGCGGCAAAAAGAAAATCGCTGGCGTTGGTTAACGTCAGAATGAGGGATTGCTTGAATTGATCTTGCGCCATGGGGCTTTTCTCCTGTGGCGCAGCAGGTATAGGTTGTTCAGGCCTAAGACGGGAGTGTAACAGATTTTTGGGTAACGCGATAACCAGCCCTTTCCAGCATCTGAGTAAACAACGTAGGTGTACCAATAATTTCATTATCCTGAAGAGGCATGAAAGACACCATGTTACCGCGACGGTACATCAGGGCGCGCTCACACTCAGGAAATGATTGCAGCCTGGCAACGATAACTCCATCGTGACATCTTATGACTGCGTAGCCTTTTTTGGGCAATTCTGATTTTTCTTTCACTTAAACTCCCCCATGCAAACGGGATCAAAGTAACACCCAAAATAATTAATAAAACCAGTCGTCAGCACTTTCCCAGGTTTCCTGGAGAATAGTCTCTATTTTCTTTTTATCTTCCTTGTCACCCCCAAACACACTTAAACCATCGGAGCCTGCACGTCGTATGCTCAGGCTGCAGTTCTCATAGTGGTTGCCCAACCTTTTAAGCAATTCTTTCTCCAGTGCCGGAACAGCTCCCTTTGGAAGATCTTTAGTACTATCAATGGTTAGTTCAACTATCATATTAGCCCTCACTGCATATACTGTATGTTTATACAGTACACCGATACTTTGAAATGATCAATGACTTAAGAGCACAAATTGTTAACCTTAGCCTATAGATTTGATGAAAAAAAACCCGCCGAAGCGGGTTCATTTCTATAAGGACTTGTTGTTTTAACACCATTGCAAGTACGGAGCTATCAACGTCCTTAAATTTGGATAACATTTTTGATTAGGAGTGATTTCACAACGTTCATATGCTCGCCCCCTGCAATCTTCACTGGTTCTGTCTAGCATACCCAATTAAAATAACAACTGTGTTAGGTAGCCCATAATAATTGCCATCCCCAAAATAACGGTCAGGAATGCAGCAATCAAGGGTGTTTTGAACATGGATTTAAGCAGTATTACTTCCGTCAGGCTAGCTCCTGCGCTACCAATAATCAGAGCCATTACTGCTCCCGTCCCCATGCCTTTATCCATCAAGACTGATGCCAACGGAATTACTGCCTCAGCCCGTATATAAAGAGGTATTCCAATAACTGCACTTAATGGAATGGCAAATGGATTATTTTTCCCAGCATGAGTAGCAATCCACTCAGCAGGGATAAAACCGTAGATAAACGATCCAATAACAATACCTAACATTAGATAAGGTAATACATCTTTAAATTGAATCCATGCGTCCTGAAATGCCAGACGTATCACACTAGGATCTCTTACTACACTTTTCGAGAAGTTTTGTTTATTTGTTTGATCTTTTTCGCAGGTCAATTCACTACTTATGCTCCGAAATGCTGAGAAACTCTTAAATATTTTTTGCGGTTTAGAACAACTATTAGCCTCTACGTCCTGTTGATTTGATACAGAACAGCATGCTGGAGCACTCTGTAGTTTGGTTTCAAGAGTTTTTCCCCTACTAACACCACAACAATTAGCCAAGGATTTGGATGTTTCGACAATATGCCTGTCAAAACCAAGCACATCTAACAAAATACTTGCCAGTACGGAAACTGTAGCTGCTATAACAGCGTATAGCAGGGTCACTTTCCAACCAAAAGTAACCCACATCAGACCAATGATTATCGGGTTAAGCAGAGGCGAAACAAACAAGAATGTAAGTGTTGGACCAAAGCCTGCTTTTGCTGATAAGAGCCCGCGTAACATGGGAATTGTAGAGCAACTGCAAAACGGTGTTACAGCTCCTAACAACGATGCAAGAATGTACCCTTTCCCCTTTTTCGCACCTAACATTTTTTGAATCTTATGGTCGGGTATCTTTTGTCTGATAAGGCTAACACCTGCACTAATCAGAAAAAAAAGGACTGATAACTCGACAGCCAGAAACAGGAACATCTCTGCTGCGCTAGTAAACATAGAAATCAAGCTATTCATAAAACCTCCAATAAACCACATTTCTAGAATATTCGAATTATATGTGTAAGAGCAACATATTTCTGGTATTATCGAAATATTACTGAATGAGGAAGGCACCATGCAGCTAGAAGAAGTCGCCAAAGCTATGAAAGAGCTAGGCCATCCGACACGTTTGTTTATATTCAAACACCTTGTTAAAGCCGGTGAGCAAGGTTTACCTGTAGGCGATCTACAAAAACAACTTGCGATTCCTGCTTCAACACTGAGCCATCATATCTCCGCTCTAGTTTCTGTAGGATTGGTTAAACAAAATCGCGAAAGCCGCTCCTTAATCTGCGTTTCTCAATATGACAAGTTAGAGTCGATTATTGATTTTCTACGCGAAGAATGTTGCATCAACAGCCTAAAGAATTAAATTGAAGCATTACATTGTTTTCATTTGATAAAGGAGCCACCCAATTATAGGCGGCTCTTTTGTAGGCTATTTCAGTCTTTTACCTGAATCATCAACGACTTTTTCACCGTCTTCCTTGGCGAAAGCTGCTTTCTGAGCATCTGGAAGGATATCCAGAACCACCTCGGAAGGACGACATAGTTTAGTACCTAGTGGAGTCACCACAATCGGGCGGTTAATCAGGATCGGATGCTGCAGCATATAGCCGATTAACTGATCGTCAGTAAACTTATCTTCGGCAAGCCCCAGTTCTTCATAAGGCTCGACATTTTTACGCAGCAGCGCCCGTACTGTAATCCCCATATCCGCAATAAGTTTGACCAGTACATCGCGAGACGGTGGATTTTCAAGGTAATGAATAACGGTCGGCTCATTACCACTGTTGCGGATCATCTCAAGCGTGTTACGCGACGTACCGCAGGCCGGGTTGTGATAAATGGTGATGTTGCTCATATCAGTATCTCATTACAAAGTGAAAGAGAGACGTAGCGCCAGCGCGGCCAGCGTTACAAACAGCACAGGCAGAGTCATGACGATCCCGGTGCGGAAATAGTATCCCCAGGTGATGGTCATATTCTTCTGTGAAAGGACGTGCAGCCAGAGCAGCGTTGCCAGGCTACCAATAGGTGTAATTTTCGGGCCCAGATCGCAGCCAATCACGTTGGCGTAGATCATTGCCTCTTTAATAACGCCAGTTGCAGTGCTTCCATCGATAGAAAGAGCGCCAACCAGCACGGTAGGCATGTTGTTCATGATGGAAGACAGGAAAGCCGTCAGGAAGCCAGTACCCAGCGTCGCAGCCCAGAGTCCTTTATCCGCCAGTACGTTCAGCACACCTGAAAGGTATTCGGTTAGCCCGGCGTTGCGCAGACCGTAGACCACCAAGTACATCCCCAATGAGAAGATGACAATCTGCCATGGCGCACCGCGCAGCACTTTGCCGGTGTTAATGGCATGGCCTCGTTTAGCTACTGCAAACAGGATCACAGCTCCAACAGCCGCAATTGCGCTAACGGGAATACCGAGCGGCTCGAGGACAAAGAACCCAACCAGCAGAAGAATTAAAACTATCCAGCCGGTTCTGAAGGTTGCCAGATCTTTAATCGCCTTTGCCGGTGCTTTCAGGAGAGCCAGGTCGTAAGTCGGTGGAATATCTTTGCGGAAGAACAGATGCAGCATCACCAGCGTGGCGATAATAGCGGCAATATCCACCGGCACCATTACCGACGCATACTCAGTGAAGCCCAGTCCAAAGAAGTCCGCCGAGACTATATTCACCAGGTTCGACACGATAAGCGGCAGGCTGGCCGTATCGGCAATAAAACCGGCAGCCATGACGAATGCCAGCGTGGTGCCTTTGCTGAACCCTAATGCCAGCAGCATGGCAATGACTATCGGCGTCAGAATAAGTGCCGCACCATCGTTGGCAAACAGTGCCGCCACCGCCGCACCGAGCAGGACGATATACGTAAAGAGCAAACGTCCACGACCATTACCCCAGCGGGAAACGTGCAGCGCTGCCCATTCGAAAAAACCGGACTCATCAAGCAGCAGGCTGATAATAATTACGGCAATAAAGGTCGCCGTCGCGTTCCAGACGATATTCCACACCACCGGAATATCGCCCACATGCACAACGCCTGATATCAGAGCCAGTCCCGCGCCCAGCATTGCACTCCAGCCGATCCCTAATCCCTTCGGTTGCCAGATAACCAAAACAATGGTCAGGACAAAAATAGCGCCTGCCAGTAACATAAAACCTCCTGACAGGGCGACTTTGCCGCCCTGTATATGCCAAAAAATTAACTCATCAACTCTCTGAGCTTTTCAATACCGGCGGGCTCTGACGCCAGCACCGGAACAAGCGCTATACGCTCAGCGTGCTGATTCTTAACAGCCTCAATCTGAGGCCGTTCCTGCCGGGCGCGCTGGCAAAGCAACGGAGAACGCGTATCCGCAATGGAAAGGCTGTTATTGATAATCCAGCCCCACGGATGAATCCCCGCTCTTTCAAGGTCAGCCTGCAGGTTTGCCGCTTCCAGAACCGGTGTGGTTTCAGGAAGCGTAACAAGCAGAACTTTGGTTCTATCCGGATCCTGAAGCTGCATCATTGGGGTAGTAAAATGACCTTTACTCCCCATTTTTTTGGCAATCTCTCGGTGGTAAGCCCCGGTCGCATCCAGCAGCAACAGCGTGTGTCCGGTAGGGGCGGTATCCATGACAACAAACCGTTTACCCGCTTCACGAATCACCCTGGAAAAGGCCTGAAACACGGCAATTTCTTCAGTACAGGGAGAGCGCAAATCCTCTTCCAGTAGCCGTTTCCCTGCTTCGTCCAGATCTCTTCCCTTCGTCTCAAGAACATGCTGGCGATAGCGTTCGGTTTCATCGTGAGGGTTGATGCGGCTGACCTGAAGGTTTTTGAGGCTGCCGTTCAGCGTTGTACTCAGGTGCGCAGCAGGATCAGAGGTCGTGAGATGCACGTCAAATCCCATGTCTGCCAGCCTGACGGCGATAGCCGCTGCCATCGTGGTTTTACCTACGCCACCTTTGCCCATCAACATAATCAGGCCGTGCTCACTGCGAGCGATATCATCGACCAGGCCAGAGAGCGATAAGTTTTCAGGCGTGTACTGGATGTTCGTTACCGGGAGCGGTAATGCCTCAGAACCGGTATCCAGCAGTCCCTTCAAGGCTGAAACACCAACCATATTGACTGGCTGTAGTAATAGGGTATCTGTCGGTAGCTCAGATAAACCGGCAGGAAGATTTGCCAGTGCCTCCTGCTCACGTTGCCATATCGCAGCGGCCAGGGAGTCATGTTCAGCTTCGGCTTTAGGCAGCACACCATTAATCACCAGGTATTGGTTTTTCAGGCCAATTGCGGCGAGTTCTTCATGGGTGCGGGCGACTTCCTGCAGCGTAGATTTTTGCAGTCGCGCAACCAGAACCAGGCGGGTACGTTCAGGATCGGATAACGCCTCTACCGCATGAGCATACTGCTCACGCTGCTTTTCCAGCCCGGCCATTGGGCCAAGACAGGAAGCACCATCTGGATTACTTTCAATGAAGCTACTCCAGGCTCCGGGAAGCTGGAGAAGGCGAATCGTGTGGCCCGTCGGCGCTGTATCAAAAATGATATGATCGAAGCGGGTCAGCAGGGAAGCGTCTGTCAATAAGTCGGTGAACTCATCAAACGCCGCAATCTCAGTGGTACAGGCTCCTGAAAGCTGCTCGCTGATACTGTTAACAACGTCATCAGGCAAAAGACCTTTGATAGGATCAACGATTCTGGAGCGGTATTGTTTGGCGGCTTCCTGCGGGTCGATTTCCAGAGCGGAAAGTCCATGAACTGCTGTCACAGGGCGAATGGTGTTACCGATAGCCTGATCGAATACCTGGCCGACATTGGAGGCCGGATCTGTACTGACCAGCAAAACCCGCTTACCTTGTTCGGCAAGGCGGATAGCCGTCGCGCAGGAAATGGACGTTTTTCCTACGCCTCCCTTGCCAGTAAAAAACAGGTAAGGCGGGATGTTCTCTAAGAATTTCATATGTCCTCCTGACATATTCAGCAACAGGAAGTATTACCACCACAGCAGCTGGTGGGAGCTAACCCTACCTTCTCCAGCGGAATACCGAACCAGCGAGCCAGCTCAGCGCGTTTTGGGTATCGCCCAGCCATCACCGTTTCACCGTCCAACAGCAGTAGCGGAAGCCCTTCTGCTCCAGATGCTTCGAGGAATGCTTTCGCTTTCTCATTCTGAACAAAGCTCATGGGCTGCTGCGCCAGGTTGTAACGTTCAACCTGTACGCCACGTCCTTTCAGCCACTGCACATCAGCAGAGAAATCAACCAGAACCTGATCGACATCTGAGCCACATACGCCGGTACTGCAGCACATTGCCGGGTCAAACACCGTTAACGTCTTCATTCTGAATACCTCACATTCGGAAAATCATATATGTTCAGGCAAATTTTTTAGATGCAAACAGCCTTACCGCTACCAGAGCAGTTTGCAGATGCCAGCTTACGGGCGATGGCCTGTACGTCGTCCTGTTGGCTTAACCAGGCCTGCTCAATTACCTGAGCAGCCCATGAAGGAATATGCGGAGATAAGCGGTAGTGAACCCACTTGCCCTGCTTGCGATCCAGCAATAGTCCACTTTCCCGGAGCATTGCCAGATGACGGGAGATCTTGGGTTGCGACTGATCCAGCGCCGTACAGAGATCGCACACGCATAGCTCTCCCATTTCTCTAAGCAGCAACACGATGCCCAGCCGAGTTTCATCGGAAAGGTTTTTGAAGAGTTGTAGAGAAGTTAGTTCAGCCATTTTAGTCTCCTGAATTCTCTCCGTAGTTTCCTGCAATAGTTGAGTGTCGTCAACCATCACATTCGAAAATTCGAATATGATGGCTATGTGGTTTTAATATCAGATTTACTGATTGTTCATTATTCAATTTGTTAATCCTGCCGCTTTTCGACGCCTGTATTCATCTATCAGTAATTGTGCTGGCGTTGGTCCTGCCGGATGGCGCGGCGCTTCCAGTTGACGTCGAATTGGTGGGACACTTAGTCCATTACCAACATGCTTCGACCACTTCGTGAGTAACTTTTCTGCCAGTCGTTTCAGCTCCCCCTCTGTCATTTGTCGTTCTACGCCCGTTCTGCGCATTTCGATGCAGATGTGATACAGCACGGGCTGAGGCCATGGATATTTATCGCTTCCTGAATACCGATATGACTCATTGCGCCAGCGCCGGTATTCCGTCATAACCTGCTCCGATTTCAGTCCGAATGGATTCGCCCCACTCTCTGAAACCAGAGAAACAAACTCAGCCAGGTCAGGCGGCCATGTATTTCCCATCGCGCAGCGCTCCATGCATTGCTGACAGACCAACCTAATTTGCTGTTCAGTCATCGAACCTATCTGGGCTATCCAGATAGGCGAAGGCTCCGCCCCGTTCTTCTGGGTCCATCGGTTCGAATACACCTCCCCCATGACCTGCCACAGTCGCCAGGCTGTTTCCGTCGCCATCAAGTCCATTCCTGCGGCGCCACACTGCGTGTGCTGACTGAATTTGCTGAACTGCCCGGGATGCTGTTGGTTCTGATCCTGCTCCCACATGACTGTTACCTCCGGTTTCTGGTTTTACCTGCGTTCTCACCCGGGCTACATGTCGGGCAAATTTTTGTTCCCACTGGATTTGTGTAAAAACTTTCCCTTCCGACTCCCAATACGCGGTGAATTCTGCGAGTTCAGTCAGAAGGTAATCTGGTTCAGGCAAGGTGATACCCCACGATGCGGCGCGCTGTCGGAAGTCTCTGGAGGGAAGCCAGCTATCTGCCATGCTGAATTTCCCGATCGGTTCATCAACACCGTCCAGGTATCGGGGCATGGCCGGGGATGGCAGTTCATCCCCATTCAGATTTTTCATCGCACCCGCGTTAAGAGAGGGGTTTAAGATCTGTTTACTGCTAACTGCTTTCTGGATACCTGATGGCAAAGGTTTAGCCAAAGACTTAGCCTTATCCTTAGGCAAGGCGAAAGCCTTATCAAAAGCCATCCCCATAGCGTCAGAAACCCCGTAGCAGGCGGCTTTGAGAGCTTCATATGCTTTATCTTTCAGTGAACATTCAGGCAGTAATTCAAACGATCTTGCCCAGGATTTGATCACGTTTACTGATGCTGGCGGGTTATGTTTCACCGCATTAGGCAACCAAAAAACTCTGGCTTTAAGATCGGCTTCCACCATACCTAACGCTATGGCTTCACCTAAGGCTAAGTCGAAGGCTTCGACATCCCAGTTTAATTCTTCGGCCATAGCCGCCCTTCCCGCCTTATACAGCCCGGGAATAATCCCTGTGAATGGTCCAGTAAGCAGGTAAATAAACAGACTCTGCCCACTTGGCGGGAGTGGTGATAAGGCTCGAAACTTAGGATCATCCCACATGGTAATCTTCACCTTACGGTAAGGCTCGTTACTAGCCTTACTCTTAGGCATGGCCTTAGCCAAAGGATTAGGCATACTTCACCCCGCGAGTTGCAGTAATAATGGTCATTGGTCAAAACTCGATTAAAACAATTGCGGCGCTACGGCGCTTATACTCGCCAGTAGTGGTCCCGCCGCGTCAGCAGGTAGCATGTTGAACAATGCGATTGCCGCTTCACGAATCTCCTTCTCGAGCTTCTGTAACGGAGCACCGATTAATTTCGCCTGGTGTGCCTCACTGCATTCTTTGATAGCGTTAGCCACCAGCTCCGCCTCTGTGCTCGCATTACTTAACCCGTGCTTCCTGGCAATCTGAACTGGCATAGCGGCGATGATTGAGCCTGACAGCTGCATCACGTAAGCCGTGTACTTTTCTGACCCTCCTCCGTTTTTCAGATATCGAAATAAATTCTGTTTATTAACAGCAATTCCACGACCATCTGCCTTGGCCCACTCTTCAGCCACCAGCTGAGCGATCCGTTCCTGTGCCTGTCCTGGTAATGTCGATTCCCATTCACGAACGGCTGCCAATATGACGCGGTGCTGAATGCTGTCGCGTCGCTGGGGTTTAAATTGATTTTGCGATTTCACCGCAGCGGCTACTCGTGGTTTATTATGGGTATAAGCTACTGATTGCATCTTTCAGACCTCGCTTTGTGGCGGAAATACACTATCAAGAGAGCAGGTGCGCCCTAACTCGTTAAGCTTCTCCACAATCAATCTGCATTCCGGTAGGCCAGGCTGACGTGTTCCGTTCTCATAATTTGAGAGCCTTGACTGACGCCACCCGAATAATTTGGCTAATTGCTCTTGAGTTAAACCGAGCGCTTGCCGTTCTTTGGCGATGTTGTTCATCTTGTCCTCACATCTAGTGTTTAGCTGAATTAAACACATAATGTGTTAGATAGTCAAGACGAAACGTTCTTTGAGCGTTAACACGTAACGTGGTAAAAATCAGTAATGAATATAAACACTGCAATTGCCGCCAGACTGAAGCAGCTACGCGAACAGAAAAATATGTCGCAATCTAAACTCGCAGAGTTATGTGGGTGGGCTCAGTCACGCATCGGGAACTATGAAGCGGGTCGCCGCAATGTGGGCGTTGACGACGCTATAACGATATCTAAAGCTCTCGGAATTAGCCCGGCTGAACTGATGTTTGGTGATGATCACGCCGAATCATGGTTAACGCCAAAACATCGTAAGTTGATTACTCTTTTTGACCAGTTGCCGGAGTCTGAACAAGACAGAATGATCGATACCTTTCAATTGCGGCTGAAAGAAATTGATGAGTATGTCGAGAAGTACCTTCGGGGACGATTAAAGCCAACTGACGATTAAGCTACAATTTTTAACAATCTAACCAGCCTACTTGGCTGGTTTTTTTATGCCTTTCACCTTCCCTTTTCCCATATCGTTATCATCCTCGCCACCTTAAACACATGCCGTGTTGACTTTTAAACACATTTGGGGTTTAAATATAAACACAGTTTGAAAAGCGTCATCAAGGCAGGACGCCCACGAAGTAGCTGCCGGCGGCATACGAATCACCGGATGAGATGACAAGCATTAACACGCAGCAGGTTCAACGTTCCGCCAGCCTGGCGACAAGGGCAAAGCAAGAGGATAAATCCATGATCGATTTCGCACGTAAACCAGTGCGGTGTCAGGCCGTACATCTAAACCGTATTGAAGTAATCATTCGACTGATTTGCTACATGCTCGCCCAGAAGGGCGACCCGTCTGCCGACCAACAGACTTCAGTTCGTTCATAACGAGTTTGACCAATGGCTGTTGCCAGCATCAGTAAGGAAGTGACTATGGAGTTTGGAATGAAACGTGTGGTGGCATCTGTTCAGGTGGTTGCCATCCTCAACAGGGTTTATAACGGCAGCCCTGTTTCCGTCGCATCTATCAGTAAGGAATCAAAGCTGTCTGTATCTTACCTCGAGCAGATTTTCTCGAAGCTGCGCAGCAGTGAAATCGTCACCAGCCAGCGTGGCGCTGGTGGCGGGTACCACCTTAGCAAAGCAAACCCCAGCGTGGCTGACGTCGTTCGCGCCGTTACTCACACGCCTGATTCATTTGAACCCGTACTGAATGCTCTGGAGTGGGTCCCCGTTGCACAGCTGGTGCAGGGAAAATCCCCTACCCCATAAAGCACAAAACCCGCGCTTGGCGGGTTAAGTACCCGGTCAGCCGACCAAAGCTTTCCGGAACGAGTTTTGACCAATAACCACTACCTTAGGCGGCGATCATCAGCTGCCGGGTATCTTACAATCCTATGGAGCCCGAACGCAATGTTAACGTATGCGTATCTTATTAAAGCCAAAGCGAAAGCAACTGAGGCAAAAAACCTGTTTTGCTGGTTCTCTGCGAAATCAGATTCCCGTGCAGAACGCGAAATCCTCAATATTCTCGAAGACAACAATATTGCCGTCGGTCGTGGCGCCGACTATCAATTACCTGTCCGCACCAACTGGTTTGTTGTTGACGATCTTCCTGAGGAAAGCACACTTGATGACACATGGTGCGATCGTTACGAACTGGCAGAAGACCAGCAAACGTGGCAACTGAAACAGAAGCAGGATAATGAAAATCTGGAGGCTTCCAGCCAGCAAAAACCTGAAACCTCCAGTGCCAATGTACCCACCAGCGATGCGCCAGCATTGCTCCGCCCCATATCTCGCCTGCGCCTGTCTCAGCGGCTGATTGCGCACCTGTTAAATGACGGTGAAGAGAAGGAAATCAGTGAAGCGCGGCACGTCCAGATCGGACAAATGGAACTGGACGAAAATGATCTCTATATACAAAACCTGTTACTGGCCGTTGCAAATGTGCCAGCGGCGAAAGAGCTTTCTGCTCATGTCGAGTGGAACCTGGCAAACGCAATAAAAGAAGTCTTCGACCGTGAGCAGGTCTATAACATTGCTTCATTTGAGGAATTTATTACCGAATGGATTGCGGAACCGAAAGCGCGGACTCAAACCGTGCAGGAGTGGGTTATCGATAAGAAAGCACGAATTGTGGGTGATGAGCCCACCGTTCCACCTGTAACGCCAGAACTCATTACCGTTGCGACTCTCCCGCTACGCCAGCGCCTTTTGGCTCAGTTTATTTCTGATGAATATGCTTACCATATTGATACTGAACAGAAGAAAACCATTCAGGAACTTGAGCTGGATGTGGATAACAGCTATGTGCAGAACCTGCTGCTTGCCGCCGAGAATGTAGAACCATTCAGGAAAGCGCCAGAGATCGATATCTGGAAAATTGTCAGCGCGCTAAAAACTATTTTCCCGGTTGATGGTAAACGAGTGGATCTGTCTACCGTAATTCAGTTTTTTAAGGCCTGGTTCAGTACTGAACACATTGACCGCGGATTGCTGGTTAAAGAGTGGTGTAAGGGAAATCGTGTGTCGCAGATTCAGCGCACTGATACTGGAACGAACGCTGGTGGTGGCAATAAGACTGATCGCAATACCGATTATGCTCATACACTGGATACGCTCGACGTTGAGATTGCGCTGGCCACTCTTCCAATGGATTTCAATATCTACGACATCCCGGGTGGGGTCTACCGCCGGGCAAAAGAGATCGTCACCAAAAAAGAGAGTCCTTTTAAGGAATGGTCGGAAGCACTGCGAAAAAGCGCTGGCATTCTGGACTATTCGCGAGCCGCTATCTTTGCGCTTATCCGCGGTACATCATCCGAACTGGTTAAATTTCCTGGTCGGCTGCAGGCCTATATCAACGCAAACCTGACAGAAAGCAACCATGAAACACCATGCCAGGAAACCCTGCTGGCGGCTGGTCATGTGCCAGAAAAAAGCTGGGAAAACGAGGTTAACGAGAAAGTCACAGCTGAACAGAAGGCAGGAGTCGAACAACCAGAAATCGCTAACATGGGCAACGGCGTGTTCTCCATCGATGGCCTGATGGGTAACCAGCCAGCACACGCACTTTCTGTCGTAGACCAGGTACGCCAGCGCGCCGTCGAGAATAAGTTACATAATACCAATACAGAGGAAGCCACCAGCAATGTGCAGATGGAAGAAACTAACAACAACGAAATCAAAGCTAATCCTGAAGTGTCTCAGAGCGAAACAGCAGTTTTGCCAGTTAAAAGCGCTGATGCAACTGGTGACGCGTCAGCTTCTCTGAATAATGAACCCGTTCACCATATTGATACGGATCCCCTGAACGCTTTTTATACTCACCTGATGGTTGATATGGAAACTATGGGCAACAGTCCTGATGCCCCAATAGTCTCTATTGGCGCAGTATTTTTTGATCCTTCAACTGGTAACACTGGTGCCGAGTTTTACCAGGTTGTCAGTCTGGAGTCATCGATGTCGTTTGGCATGAAACCGGATGCGTCGACGATTCAGTGGTGGTTGAAACAATCATCTGAAGCCCGCTCTGCCATTCTTGTTGATGAAGCCATGGGGTTGCTTGAGACCCTCGAACTCCTGGCTGACTTTATTGCTGAAAACGCTGCTAACGGAAGCCACACAGTTCAGTTATGGGGTAATGGTCGCTCGTTTGATAACGTCATTCTTCGCCGCGCATACGCGTTAACAGATACCCCCTTCGCTGTTCCGTTCTGGAATGACAGGGACGTAAGGACCATGGTCGAACTGGGTAAATCTGTCGGTATAAATCCGCGCTTCGACATCCCGTTTGAAGGTGACATGCACAATGCACTTTCTGATGCCCGGCATCAGGTCAAATACGTATCAGCAATCTGGCAACGTCTGACCGCAAATTGATTTTCTAATTTCACAATTTATGGATCCTGCCTGGTATGTTTTTACAGGCAGGCCATCAGAGAGATGAGCTATGCACGAACTTACACTGTCTCCTCAGGAAATTGCAGAAATTACTGGCTATCAGCGCTACACCCACCAGCAGCGACAACTGCGGTGTCACGGCATACCGTTCACCACTGATGGGCGGAACCGCCCAATTGTATTGCGCAGAAGTATTGATCCCGGAGTTTCTGAATTACCTAAGGTCGATGAATATGTTGCACTTGAGCCAAATTACGACGCAATCAATGGGCAGACCAAGAAAAGATCCTAAAGACAAGCACCTCCCGCCACGCGTAACTAAAAACCGTTATAGCTATGTGTGGAAGCCAAAAGGAACAAAACAAAGCGTAACTCTTGCACCTATTACCGGGACAAGTATGTCCCGGCTATGGGCGCGCTATGAGGAAGAAAAAGCCAAGCGTTCAGACGTAATGACATTTTCTAAATTATGGAAGTTATTCACCAGCAGCCCAGCTTTTGCTGAACTGGCTCCGCGGACACAGACTGATTACAGGTCATATGAAAAAAACCTGGTCCCAGTGTTCGGGAATATGCGAGCAGATGACATAAAAATTGAGATGGTCAGGATCTATATGGATAAACGGGGCCAACGCAGTATTAACCAGGCAAACCAGGAACTCGGCGGGATGTCGCGAGTTTTCTCATGGGGATATGAACGAGGGTATGTGAAAGGAAATCCGTGCAAAGGAGTACGCAAGTTCTCTTTAAAAGCCCGTGACGTGTACGTGACAGACGAAGAATATCAGGCAATTTATGAAGAGGCGGCACCAGCTCTC